>CBKWFZ010000137.1:0-7894 GCA_966673785.1 uncultured bacterium | reverse complement strand
CATTTGTCGGAAAAGAATTATGATTTGTTTGAAAAGAACTGTTGTCTTATCTCCGTGGGGCGTGCGCCGAATTTTTCATGAAAGGCGTTTGAGAACGAGCTGAGGCTCTCGTAACCAACAAACCAGGCTACTTCCTGCACCGGTTGTTCAGTGTCACGCAGCAGTTCATAGGCTTTCTTTAATCGTTCTTCCTGCAGGAATTTAAAGACAGGTACACCGAAAAGCTCTTTGAAATTTTTCTTGAGCTTATTGTTGTTTATTCCGATGAGTTTTGCGAGCTCATCCAGCGAGGGCGGTTTGGCGATGTTGGTTTCGATAATCTGTTTGGCGCGAAAAAGCTTGTCGTGGTCTTGCGTGGGCAGTCCGTTCTTTTTATTACTTGCCAGGTACGCGAAGAAGTGCGCGAGCAATTCGTTCACCTGACTTTTTAGAAACATTTCGCGCAACTTCCCCTTGTACTGCGTTGTCATGATTTTGTGCACGGCATTTTGCATGTCGGGCGTCATGTAAAATGACGGGCCTTCAACGAAATCTTCTTCGGGATTCAGCAATTGCGGCAAGTATTCGCGGTACACTTCCTGCTCGCCATCCGGAAGACTATGCAGGCTTTTTATTTTTGAAAAGATGCTGATCGACTGGAGCGGTTTGTCGGGTGTGATCTTGTGGGAAAATTTTACTTTACTATTTCCGAAAAAGGATATTGCTATACCGGTGGTGTTTGTTACTATTTTGGTCTCGTCATTATGCCTGATTTCGAGTTCGACATTTCCCGAGCTGTAGAATGCAAACCCGACGGTATCGCCATCGATTTCGCATTGCTGTACGATTTCTTTCTCTGCATTCGATTGCTCGATCAAAACAATACAATTGCTGATTTCAATAATATCTGTCGTCATGAAGGTAAGCTAATGCGGTGAATATAGCTTTCAGGACGAAATTTCTAAGGAGTTAGTTTAAAAAGGAACGGTGTTTTCTGTTAATTTGAGCGCATCTGATAGCGAGGATGATCCAGGACGACTGCAGGTGCCTCGACTTTGAAAAAATATCTTTGTCATTACCTTAACTGATTCCCCTTGTTGAACCAGGCGGTGTGCGATCAAACCGGAGTGAGTTACTTTTCGGTTTCATCACGCTCAAGCAGCCGTATATAGTACACAGCTCCGGCGGTGTTTCTCGGAAGGGCTTTGAACTTCATGCGAATATGTTGCTTGCCGGAAATCAATTTGTCCGGAATGGCATAGGTGATGTCAAAGAACCGGGATTGATTCCACCGGCCCGTATTATCTTCTTCGACAAGAAGCTCATCGTCGATATAGATCGCGAACTTTCGGCCACCCCATTCAGCGCCCCAGTAGCGAACCATCAGACGCAGATCAGTCTTGCCTTCTGTTGAAAGCAGATAACTGAAGTGACCTTCCTCCGCAGCGTCTCTCCAGAACCCGTCATGTGAAGATCCTGAACGTGAATTTTGTGTTTCCATGGCATGGTCAACCTCAGGCTGTTGCTCACCCGGCGCGACATAATCAATCGTTCGATTTTCAATAGCCAGCTTTTTTCTTTCCACCTGGCTCAGCGAATCCAGATATGCCTCGTACTTGTTCTTGCTCAGCGCCATCCAGTACATCATGTATCGCGAATCATGGATCTTAAAGAACGGTTCGAGCACAATTGCTGCCGGATTTTCCATGGTGATGTTCGCAGTCGTGAACGTCAATGGTTTGCCTTCAACCGGCTTGAGCTTATTTGGAATTTCCGAAAGGTTATCTTCAATGATGATGGGAGCTTTGTCAACCGGCAGTCTTTTTCCATGCGCAATATGAGACCATCGTCCATCGTCTGCCTTCAGCCCCTGCAGGTCTTCGGTGCCCGTTCTCGCAGCAAGCAAGACAGGGCCGTAAAGTAATGCCACATAATTGGGGACGTTGGGTAATTGCTCCATCCGTCCATGCATGGGTAGTACAATCCGGATGTCATCACCTTTTTGCCATTTGCGATTGATTGCTATATAGGAAGATGGCTTTGATGTGTAGATGACTTTTTTGCCGTTGACCGTAATGTTTAACGCACCTTCCTTTACCCAGAACGGATAGCGGATCATCAATGTGAATTTTGACCTTCCTCCGGTTACTTTCAGATTCACTTCTTCACTGTATGGAAATTTAGTTTCTTGCCGGATCTTAACCTTCTTGTCTTTCCAATTCAATTCAGAAGGGATGAAGAGGTTTACATACAGCGAATCGTTTTGTTTTGCGTAAATTAACTGAGGATACTTTCCGTGATTTTCCATACCGCTGCCGACGCAACACCACATCCCTTCATTGGGAGTGGAGTAAACGCGATAGTGTCGAGGCCTGGCCGGAGTAAAATAGACATAGCCACCGTGTTCGGGATGCTGGGTCGATAAGATGTGATTGAACAGGGTTCTTTCATAGTAATCCATGTATCGCGCCGACGGCTCCATCCGGAACAAATGTTCCGTGAGTTTGAGCATATTATATGAATTGCAGGTCTCGGGACCTTCGACATCATTAACAAAATCCGTACACGCGGAAACGGCAGGAAAGAATTCCCTTCTGCTGTTGCCACCAAATGCCAATGATCGATTTGTTGTTACGGTCTCCCAGAAAAAGCGGCCTGCGATGTCGTATTGCTTTTCGTTGCTTAGCTCGGCCACGCGCTGAAACCCTACCGCCTTTGGTACCTGGGTGTTGGCGTGTTTATTGTCAAGGTTGTCGACGCGGGAAGACAACGGGTCCAGCAACGCGTGGTGTGAAAAACGGTTGGCCGCGATCAGGTATTTTCTATCGCCGGTAATCGCATACGCGTCTGCGAAAACTTCATTGATGCCACCGTGTTCCATGGCGAGCATGGATTGCATCTGTTCCTCTGTTAAAGCGGAGGTCACGTCGATTCCCCAGTCGCAGAATTCCAAAAACATTTGCCTGGCCACTTCACTGCCTCCGTACATCCACGCGTCCCGTAGTCCTGAATACATTTTATGCACGTTATACCAGGGCACCCAGGCGGAATGGTATGCGCGGAAGTCGCCGGTCTTGAGCGTTGACCAGATTTTAGTGCTATTGGGTACACCGCCAACATAGCCTTTTCCCCAGTGCGTGTGGTTCTTTGTGTTCGCCTCCTGACACTCCCGGAGAACTGAAATCATGTAGTCCATCCGTTTCTTGCAATCCGAATTATTCGTTGATGCATAGTTCATGGCAAGTGCAGACAGGTAATGGCCGCCCACGTGACCATCGAGTCCTTCCCAGTTCGGATAGCTTTCGCCCTTAGGAGTCAAGCCCGCTTCTTTCTGGTACGGAGCAAGTAAACGGTCAACATCGTATTCGAGGAGTACCCTGATATTCAGGTCGCGCGCCTGTTTGAATGGGCCGTCGAGCAGGGCAACGTCGCGAAGGGAAAACAGCTCGGGGTATAAGATTTCCTGCGGCACCGCTACGGACACGCCAAGCATGGTGTAACAAATCAGAAAACAATAGATGAAATTTTTTTTCATGGTCCGGGCGATAAATCAATCAGCGGTCAATATAAGTGTTGTTTACACAAGTATAAAGTCGTTCTGAGTTCTTATTCAAAATGTTAGATCTCGCCAGCCGGAATGCCGGCAGCTTGATGAAATCGTCCGAAATATGTGGGTGCAGGTTCCGGAATTCAGTCAAACGGATTGGGGCGATGTTCTACGGTGATCGGGGAACATCGTTCTGTTCGAATTCATGGGCACGCAAAAACATCCTTTTATCGGCCAGGAGCTCATTTGCATCTGGAAGGGCAGATAGCCATTTCCCTTCTTTGTCTGATACTGTGCTAGTCATGCCGGGTATGTTATGCGAAACTTCATCTCATGCAGGGAGGTGTTTCGGTCGCAATGACTTCTTTAGCCTCCCCGACAGTGAATTCAGTTCCTTCTATAAAATTTAGAGAAGGAGCCCTCGAAGAATCGGGGAGGGTGCCCTTTCACTTGCACAACAAAGCCTATATCACCAGCTTGAAATGCTTCTCGGTAAACAATGCCACTCCGCAGGCTATTGAGCAGTAGAGAGCAGTGTAGAAAAATTCATAGTCGTTATGCGCGAAGTGTACCATCAAAGCGCCGATGGAAAATGGAAATAACCACAGTGTTGCCATGTTCTTTATTTCATGGCGCCAGATGCCACCGATAAGGCCAACGACGCCGATAAGTTCGCCGTAGCCTATCACTAGCGTCCATGTTTTATTGAAACCGAAATGTGCCATATCATTCATCATCGATTCCTTTTGAACCACTTTGAAAATACTGGCATAGCCAAACGCATAGGCTAAATATGCAAATGACAGCCAGTGAATACCTATCATAATTTTTTTCATGTTTCAAAATTGCATGGTAAATTATGGTTGTGGAAGCACTGAGAAAAAAGTAGGGCACTTACAAAAAAGTAGGAAATGAGAAAAGAATCGTCAACAAACACATTTAATAAGCAAAGTCTGGAGAGCAATTGCGGCATCGCGTATGCCATTTCTGTTTTAAGCGGACGATGGAAGATGAGTATCCTTGCGTTCTTATCAGAGGAAGGTAGATTGAGGTATATCACACTGAAGAAAAAGTTACCTGGAATTTCGGAGAAGATGCTCTCAACTCAACTAAAGGAATTACAAGCAGCGAAGTTGGTACAACGGACTGCGTACGCGGCTGTACCGCCGATCGTAGAGTATGAACTCACAGAAAAAGGGAAGTCGTTGAATCCCATTCTTGCCCAGATGGCTGCATGGGGAGATATTCACATGAATGAAAAGTAGTTGTAAGAATTCAGCTGATGATATGGGTGTTCACCAATCACCGTGAAACGCTTTTGAAGACTTGCCGGGTCGGTTCTGCTCTCAGAACTCAGAGCTATAACTAAACCTAAATCATTTTTTGGACAGCCGCCATCCTTCGCAAAAACGTAACAATGATCCGACTGAGGAGCAACGATCCCGCGAATACAATCAGAAATTTCAGAAGGACTGGAAATTCTTCCGCAAGAAGCAAAACGTTAGCGGCTTAACGCAGATAACGGTTGTGTTACATTAACTGTGTCATCAAAACATACTTCTGGATGTCATCTGGCCAATTGAATACCATCCAATCAGCCTCACCCTTTGCGCCGGAGATGTAACCATGCAAAGTAATCTGAACCTGCAATTTTAACTTTCACATTTTTTAATAATTATTATTTGAAATGAAACGGTTGTAAATATAAAGGCAACTGATCGGTTGCTCAAAGCAGTATTTCTTTTTTTTGATCACGTTAGTAAAGATTACAACCTATCTGCTGACGAAGCAGATCAAACAATTGGAAGCTGCTTTTCTCCAGGAGGGTGGCCTTCGGGAACGAATGACCAGGGCGAGAATAAACGAAGAAAAGATCATGGGAGTAGTCTATTTGGTGCGGCTTCATAGGACAATGTGGGACCCTGAGGAAAACGTCGCACATTGTCCTAAAATGTTCCAAGAAGAAGCAAGGCTACTGCACAAAGGCCACCCCGCCCCCTGCCAATGCTCGTTGCTTAAGTATCCATTAGGTAATTATTGCTTTCACAATACTTGAACATCATTAATGCTACCTACTTCATACGACTGGTGATCAAAACCGCCCACTATCGGACGCCGCGCTTCATTCGCGTACAGCACGAAATCACGGTTTCCCGCAATTCAGCCTTCAAATCCATCTTTTTCCGTGGCATTGTTTTTACCTTGCCATGGAAACTAAAAAAAGGCTTTTCATGCTGAAGCACTACTTCCTCATCGCCTGGCGCAGCATTGTCCGAAATAAATTCTATTCCGTCATCCTGATCTCGGGTCTGGCAGTGGGTATTGCTGCTTCCCTAATGCTGACGATGTACACGTGGCATGAGTTGACGTATGATAGCTTTCATGAAAAGCAGGACAGGATATTTTTGGTAGGCGTGGATTCGAAAGAGGGCGCAGAGGAATACAAAGCCGGCACCACTACACCACCAACGGGTCCGGCATTGCTTCGCTACTTTCCCGAGATCGAAGATTTCACAAGGCTGGCTTTTTGGTTCGATGATGTTGTTGTTTCCAGAGATGATCAAAAGTTTGTGGAAACCAGTATCGTCGCAGCAGATTCCTCCGTGTTCAAAATTTTTACAATTCCTTTTCTGTCCGGCAATCCCGAAACTGCCTTAACGGAACCAAATTCCGTTGTCCTCACGAAAGATGCGGCCACGAAATATTTCGGCAATGATGATCCGATAGGGCAAACGCTGCATTTCGATCATTTTTTCGCTGATTGTAAAGTGACCGGAGTCGTTGAAAACTATCCCGACAACGGTCATTTCGATTTTAACGTGCTGGTATCTTTGAGTTCCTTTAAGACAATCAACTTTGATTTCGAGAACAGCTGGAGTAATCACACGTTCTCGACTTACATTTTGTTGAATCAGCATGCAAGCACCGCTGACGTTGAAAGCAGGATGCAGCAATTCATAAAGTCGCAGTTGGATCCATACTTAATACAGCGCTATCAGAAATCGTACGATGAATTGTACAAGGGTGGCGATTACTATAGTTTATTCCTCGTTCCGCTTGGTGACATACACCTGAGTACGCTTGTTCATGAAAATCAAGAGGGCAAAAAAATACTCGTTTATGCGCTCGGCCTGATCGGACTTACTATCATTGTTTTGGTATGCATCAACTACACCAATCTGGCGACAGTGCTTTCGCTTTCGCGGGCGCGTGAGGTCGGGATTCGCAAAGCTTCGGGCAGCAGAAGCAATTCGCTTTTTAAACAGTTTTTGTCAGAGTCGGTTATCATGGCTTTCGCGGGGCTGCTCCTCGCCGTGGGACTGGTCGAATTTTTCACGCCATTCTTTAACGGTCTGACGAAGCAATCCCTTCATCTGAATTACTATGATCCCTTTGTCGCTTCCGGTCTCATTCTTTTTGCTCTCTTTATCGGCGTATTGGCTGGATTTTACCCCGCGTGGACTTTCGCCTCATTCAATCCGATCCGGGCGCTGAAAGGAAATACAGGGATTGGCGGGAATCGCCCGTGGCTGCGCAACAGCCTGGTTGTTTTTCAGTTTACGGTTTGTATCGTCATGACGGTGGCCACGATCGTGGTTTACAAACAGCTTTCTTTTATGTCGAATAAAAACGTCGGCTTTGCAAAAGATCAGGTCGTGGTGCTCAAAAGAGTTGAAGGATTAAAGGGCAATAAGGCTGTTTTCAAGAATGAATTGAAAAAAGCTCCGGGTATTGTAAGTGTGAGCTATACCGAAACAACGCCGGGTCGTCATTTTAATGGGCAAACCCAACATTTTGCAGGCCGGCCGTCCACGGAGACACCGGTAGTTTATCCATTCTTTGCAGATGCCGATATATTCGAAACGCTTGATATTGAGCTCGTCTCCGGTACGCCGTTTAAAAACGATGGCATACCACGAGCGCATGGCATTCTCAATGAAACCGCGGTAAAAATGCTGGGGCTCGAAAATCCACTTGCGGAAAAGATTGACCGCGGAACAATGGGTGCACGGGAGGTTGACATCGTCGGTGTAGTTAAAGACTTTCATTTCAGATCTTTCCATCACAACATAGAGCCTCTGATCATCTTTCCCCTCGATGTTGAGCACGACCCGAATCACAACGCGACATTTGTTCTGGTCAAAACCGATGCACGAAACATGGCAGAAACGCTTGGCCACATCGAAGAGCAATGGAAGCGGTTTGCGGGCAACTATCCCTTTGAATATTCGTTCCTCGACGAAGACTTTGAAAAACTTTTTGAAAGAGAACGCACAACGGCAAAGGTCTACACTGTTTTCTCGGTTATCGCTATCGTTATTGCCTGTTTGGGATTGCTGGGACTTACGTCATACTTTGTCAGTAAGC
>CBKWFZ010000136.1:0-7920 GCA_966673785.1 uncultured bacterium | reverse complement strand
AATAAAAATGAGTATCGTACTCAAACCGATCACGAGAAGGAATGAAAAATTTGAAATCATATAAGCGATCTGAGTGGTCTGCGACGAAACGATCGCGATCCGCCCGGCATCATCCTCCTCGGCCACGTGATCAAATCCGTTTCTTGTTATCCCGGTGGTATGCAGGGCCGGGTCTCCAAACCAGGTTGTATTGAACATCCCCTGATAGTTGAAGGACCCTGAGCTGTATAACAACCTGTTACCCGAATACACCGCGTAGTTAAGCTCCTGCGTTCTGAAGCTTTCAAGAAAACGGTTATCTACCAGAAGCTCGGGGTAAACACTTTCGGGAATAACTTTCTTTAGCGACAACTCAATCACGACGTAGCCTGCGAGTGATCGCATCCACGATACGGGAATGGCGACGAGATACCGTTGCGAAACGTCATCCGCGGGATTGCTGAGAAAATGAACGCCTTCGTATTCCGTTTTAGTCCCCTGTCTTCCGTATCGTGCCAGTAACTGGCCGAGGGTACGATCCGGATGATTGTCCGAGCTTTCACCGATCGCGTTAAACGTATAGATCTCGACGTCGTACTTGTTGAAATAGCTTGGAATAAACACCTGCCTGACTTTCTGTTTGACGGCGTCTTTCGAAAGAAACGGAGTGGCTACGCGACTCTGAATAAAACCGTCGGCTGCGATTTTCTCCGACAATTCCCGGAGCAGGTATTCAGCAAAATAGTCGCGTTCAACCAGGTAGTTCGAGCCAAATCGGAACATATTCGCGATCTTTTCCTGCTTGCCGAAATGATGCATGGCGAAGGCCGCATTCGCCGACATGAAGAATATGCAAACGAAGAAATACGTGAACGTGGCAAAACTTAACTTCCGGAGGCTTGCCGTAAGGTCAAGCGCGTTCACAACCAGAAAATAGAGAACGGTAACAACAACCGTGGACAAAAATATCTGTCCGGAAAAACGGTTCACGAGCGAAAACACCACCAGACCAACGACAAACGATATGACGATACGGACCTTGTTTCCGTCGCCGACCAGTATCCGGATAAAACAGTGGGAAAAGAAGAATGTACAAAGTCCGGCGAGGGCGACGGCGATCAACGCGGCCACTCGCATACCGGTGAATTCAAGCGATTCCGGGATTCCGAGCGCAAGCGCGGAGTTATTGTAAATTGTCTGTACAACGACAAATGGAAAGAGCATTGCGAAGAAGATCAGCGTGGCTGACAGGACGGACAGAATCCACTTTCCACTCCCCGCGGAAAGGACACGCAAGACTCTGAACCGAAAAAAGTTTCTAAAGAGATAGTAGCACAGAAAGAACAATGCGACCTCATTGATTAGCAGATCGCCCAAGGACGCGTTCAGGCGGGACGATGCAAACTGCAAAGGATCGAAAAGGTCTCCGTCCACGAATGCACGTGGAAACTCGAGAGTCGTCATCCCGAACCGCACCACTAAGAGCAGCCCAAGGAAGATCGAGAAGACGATGTCCGGATAGAGATACCGTTGCAACAGTTCAAAACAAAGCACAAGTAATGAAATGACGGCAAGCCAGATGAATACGACTGCCAGCGAGCTGGGCAAGTCGCCGGTCGATCCGCCGGAAAGGAAACTCACCTTGAAGGGGCAGGTTTCCGACATGCAAACGGGAATGCCTTCCGCCGAATTCGGATCATGAATACCTACCCGTTCCCCGGCAAATACGCGCTCGTTTTGCTCCGGCTCAAGGTAGTGATTGGTAATCTGATACCGCCGATAGAGCGGCAACACACCAATGATGAACGTGTTCTTGTCAATTACCCATTTGCGTGCGAGGTAGTCGCTGTTACCGTCGCGGAGGAGTCGCAACCTGAAGTTGTCGACAACGGCGCTTAACCGTGGCACAAACAGATGCTCGTTCCAGCTGATCAGCCTGTAGTTGTCGTAAACGTAGAAAGCGTACGGAGCGTCGAGCGGAACTTCCGTTCCGTCTGCGTCCTTCAGGTCACTGATGATCCTTGCTGCGTGCTCATCCAGTTGTTCGACTTCCTTTTGAAGAGCGATTGATATCCTTGCAACTTTTTCAGACGCTGAACGCGGACGACCCGTTATGTACAGGGTTATCAGACCTGAGGCGAGAAAAACGACGAATAAAATGACATAGATTCGAATCCGTGCTCTCAACTGGCGGTGCATTAAATGGCAGACCGTTAAAGGTAGCAAAGATTGTGCAAAACGGGAATTGAGTGGATCCTTACGATCCTGACTTCCCGCGCGACCGGAGTCCGCCAAAGAGATACAGGAAGACGATGCGCGAGTAGCGATAATTGAGTGGCGCGAGCAGGAAAAGGATCGCGATAATGATTCCGATCATAAGCCACTCACCCAAATCAGTGAACCGGTAAAATATCACGGCAAGAACAGCAAGCAAAGCAACCGTAAATGCATAGCTGACATACATTGCGCCCTGATAAAATCCCGGTTCGGGCTCAAGTCGCACCCCGCAATGCGGGCACTCCTCATACATTTCACTGAATCGCCGTAGGTTGGACGCAGGGTAACGGAAAATGTTTCCCTCCCGGCACCGCGGACACTTGCCCTTAAGCAGCGCTGCCAGATATGTTCTTTCGGGCATTCCTGCTTGATTTATACCACAAATATCCAAGGATAACGGCGGCCAGATATGGCATCGCCAACAGGTAAAGAATACCTGTGTTTATTCCCGCACCTATTCCAGGGCTGCCATTCGAATAGTTATTCTCAAGTGTCGACCGGCACATAGCACACTGAGCCAGCACTTCTCCTGTGCTGACTGCAAACCACAAAACCAAGGTTAAGAATATTCGCATAGCCTCAATTTACATAATATGGACTGATCATAATGTAAACAATTACACCCGTCACCGCAACGTACAGCCACAGGGGAAACGCATACTTCGCCAGTTTCTTGTGACGTTCATAATTTCCCGCGAGACCCCGCGCGAACGTAAAGAGCACAACAGGAATGATGATCACTGAAAGAACGATGTGTGTAATGAGAATGAAGTAGTACACATACCGTATGTTCCCGGTGCCGCCGAAAGGCGTCGAATCACTCGTCATATGATATGCGACATACATGAGCAGGAACGCCGCTGATAATCCCAGGCAGACTTTAATAAGTTTCTCGTGAAGCCCGCGTTTCCCCTTCTTAATCGCGGCCACCGCCAGAACCAGAAAAACTGCCGTGAGTCCGTTAATGGTCGCGTAAATCGGTGGAAGAAACGAAAGGTCATATCCAGGCACCTTTACCCGGAAGAGGACGGCGACGCATAACGGAAGCGCGATAGAAAGTCCGATGATCAGCTTCTTGTAAGGTTCACTGTTTTTCCCGGTGTGCAGCGCAGACTCCATGCTTAGTATTTTTCAATCAGGATAGCAATTTCGGTGATCAGCCTGTCGACCTCGTCACGCTCGTGCAGATCATACTGGCCGCGTATCACCCCGTTTCTATCAACCAGGACGGCGTTAAAAGGTTCCTCAAGCAGGAAAATACATTGCTTCAGGAAGGCGTCGCGTTCTGGATCAAGGTGTGTCCCGGCTACCG
This sequence comes from uncultured bacterium, assembly GCA_966673785.1. Lineage (GTDB taxonomy): Bacteria > Bacteroidota > Bacteroidia > Cytophagales > Cyclobacteriaceae > Ohtaekwangia. The sequence continues at coordinate 4,352 of CBKWFZ010000136.1, read as the reverse complement.
GATCGTTCTTGTACCGGTCTTCAACCCTTGTAAACACGCGTTCTGATTCTCCGGAATCAAAATAAACATATAACGCATGGTTTTCCTCCAGACCCACATGCTTTAAAACAGAATCGGCCACCTGGTAGGGGAATTGATAATTGACGTCGCACGCACCCGCGCTTTGTGTTACGGCATCAACGAACATAGGCGGCACATCGAAACGATTCTTGCCAAAGATCTTCAGGAAAATGAAGATGCAGGACGGAAAGAGAAGCGCAATGAGCAAAAGCAGAAGCTGACGGGATTTCATTTATCGCACGCGGGTGGTGGAAAATAAAGAGGCTTAAGTACCCTTAAGCCTCTTCGTTGTATCTATGGGTTTGCAATGCTATTAGCCGTTACCGATTGATCCGCCGATGGACATACCCTCATAGATGAAGGCGACCAGCATCCAGATGATGAATACCAGCGGAATCAAAATGGACCAGAAGAGCACCTTGACTTCATAACGAAGGTGCATGAATTCGCCAACGATATACGCTGCTTTCACAATCGTCAGCAATATAAAGATGGTTGTTTTCGATACGCCTGCGTCCATTGTAAACGCGATGATAAATTCAATGATAGTAACAAAGAGCAGGATGCCGGCTACCGTCCAGAGCTTCTTGATCTTCGCTTTATCGGGTGGTAACACATTTACCGGTGCATGTTCTTCAGTATGTGCCATGTTCTAAATCGTTAATGTGTCTTTAAATTATACCAGATAAAAGAAGGTAAATACAAATACCCATACGAGATCGACAAAGTGCCAATACAATCCAACTTTTTCGACCATCTCATAGTGACCTCTTCGTTCATATACCCCCATTACCGTATTATAGTAGATGAGGAAGTTCAGACAGACGCCACTGAATACGTGAAATCCGTGGAATCCGGTAATAAAGAAAAAGAATGCCGCGAAGTCGGGAGGTCCGTACTGGTTTTGAGAAAGAGCAGCACCGAAGAACTTGGTACCTTCAGCGACCGCATCACCCTCGTGGGTACCGTGAATGAAGTGAGTCCACTCCCAGGCCTGGCAGCCAAGGAACGTAAGCCCGCCAAGGATAGTCCAGAGCATCCACTTTTCAACTGCAGCACGATCCATGCGATGTCCGGCTTCAACAGCAAGCACCATCGTTACCGAGCTCATGATGAGAATGAATGTCATGATACCAACGAACACGAGCGGAAATCCACCGCCATGAACGAAAGGAATCGCATCAAAGACCTTTTCGGGTATGGGCCAGTATTCCGGTGAAAATACGAATTCAGCTACCGGACCGGTATATGCTTCGTGAGCTGAACGCACGAGGCCATACGTAATCAACAGTGCCGAAAAAGTGAAAGCATCGGAAAGAAGAAAGAACCACATCATCAGTTTGCCATAGCTGGCGCCCATCGGAGAGACTCCTCCATCCCAAACGCTGCGGCCCGGAGCCGGTGTCACAGAAGTACTTGCCATTTGTCGTTTATATTCGGTTTAAAGATTCGTGCAAATTGGTTGTTGTCCGGGTCATTTTCTACTTGTACAATAATAAAAATCCGAACAAATATAGCCAAAGAATACCCAAAAAGTGCCAGTACGTGGCGCACATTTCGATCCGGGTCATACTGCTGGAATTCACGCGGTTACGTAGCGCAGACACCAGTGTTACGACGAGAAAAATCACCCCGCTGACCACGTGAATACCATGCGCTCCGGTGATCACATATATGAAGCTGTGCGACACGTTCCCGCCGGTAAAATATTGATTCATGTCGACCAGTTGACCGTATGCCAGCAACTGACCTCCAAGAAAACCGAGACCCAACACCACCGTAAGTGACATCATCGTCTTAACAAGCTCAGCTTTATCGCGCCGCGCTTGTCGCAACCAGCATGGTCACGCTGCTCAACGCAATCATCGCCGTGTTCATCCAGAAGTGCCATGGCATTACGATTTCAGCCCAGCCGGTATCGGCCCGTTTTACCAGGTAGGCACTCGTCCATGCGGCAAAAAGCATTGCCACAGTTACCATGAACAGCCAAAGCGCGAACTTCCTGGGGTTCATCGCCAGGGGCGCCCTTGCTTCTTCTACAATTTTAATTTCTGCTGCCATAATCAATCTCCTCTAAACTTTATCCAATAAATATGCAATCTGAACGACGGGCAGATACAGGAAAGAACCGAACATGATTTTCAATGCCGACCTGCGATCTCCCGTTTTCATCAGCGAAAATGTCTGTGCGAAAAAAAGCACGCCACAAACCGTAGCAACCACCGCAGAATTAATGCCTGTAATACCAAACGTTGCAGGCAGCAATCCAAAAGGAATCAGAAACATGGTGTAGACCATGATTTGAATCGCGGTGTTTATGTCACGGGTCCCGCCGGAAGGCAGAAGCTTGAAGCCCGCTTTTTTGTAGTCGTCATCGGCTACCCATGCGATCGCCCAGAAATGAGGGAACTGCCAGATGAACTGAATTCCGAATATGATAAGCGCCTCATGTGAAATGACGCCTGTGGCCGCCGTCCAGCCAAGCAATGGTGGCAACGCACCCGGTATTGCACCTACGAATACCGCGATCGGACCCACGCGTTTGAGCGGCGTGTACACGAAGCTGTACAGGATCATCGAGACGATGGAAAGCAGCGTTGTCAGCGGATTGGTGAACATCATCAGGATGGAAATCGCCGCAACGGCGCATGCCGCTCCGAAAACGCCGGCTTCCTGAACAGATACCCGCTCCGTTGGCAGTGGCCGGTTCATCGTACGGGTCATCAGCTTGTCGTACTCCTTCTCCTTGATCTGATTAATTACGATGGATGCGCCCGAAAGCAAAAATCCTCCAATAAACAGCATCGTCAGTTTGAACCAGTTCAGTTCACCCGATGCAAGAACGAAACCGAAGGCGCATGAAAATGCGACGAGAAGCGACAAGCGGAATTTCAGCATTTCCGCAAAGGCCCTCGTCTTTGCAATCACGGCCGTCAATGTCCCTATCCTGTTTACCTCTCCTGCAATCATCTTACGCTACCTGTATTTTTTTCTCTCCGGCAACCTTCAACAGCATCAGAAACTGCAGACCAAAGGTGATCGTGGCGAGCAGTAAATGAACCGGCTGAAGAAACGCAGGGATGGCAAAATAAGCCATTCCCACACCGGTGAAAATTGTTGCCAAAATTAGTATGATTAAAGCAAGGGGGAAAGTCCTGAGTCCTTCCGTCCTTCCAAGTCTTACAATAAATCCCGCGTGGACCAGTAAAACGATCCATGAAAACGAGCGGTGAATGATAAATGCACCACCCGCGTTGGCGATCCAGCTTTCGCGTGGCAAGCGTGACGCGATCTGATCGATACCTTCGCGAACCTGTGTGCCGAGCAGGGTCTGCACCAGCAACATGGCCATGGCCGCCAGCAACCACCAGAAACCCAGCGACGAGCTGACCGGTTCCGTAGCTGACGTCGCGTTGACCAGGTAAACGAGTAATGCCACGAGCACCAGCGCCAGGAACATGTGAACGGTTATCGTCCACGGTGTAAGATTGGTCGACACCACGAAGGAGCCCATCCAGCCTTGCACGATCACCAGCGCCAGCGTTGCAAACGCTACCCATGTCAGCTTTCGGTCAGTCTTCCAGAACCTGAGTGAGGCGAGGAAGACCAATATGATCATGAAGCCGATGATAACACCTACGAGCCGGTTGACGTATTCGATCATCGTCTTCGTAGGATTGAAGTCCTGCTCTGTCGTGACCTCCGGATCGTTGACGAGTTGGTCCGCCGTCTCTTTCATTCCGAGCGTTGTCAGAACCTTTGCAAAACGTTGATTCTTTTTCGCGCGAAAGCCCGAGTAGATCTCTTTATAATTATCCGGCAGCTGCTCCGCCGAAGTCGGGGGCACCCAACTACCAAAACATTTCGGCCAGTCAGGACATCCCATACCGGAACCGGTACTTCTGACGACACCTCCCACAAGAATCAGCACGTAAACCGCCACCAGCGTCGATATCGTCAGCCTTCTGAAATTCATTTGCAAAACCGAATCCCTCCCCGATCTGCCACACCGGCGTTTCGGCAGGCAACCCGGCGCGGAACTTAATCATTTAGTGTCCCTTCCCCTCGACGATAATGGCACCTTCGCCATTCGATGTCTCCAGCTTGATCAACTCATTTTCATGAGGCAGATTAGACTCCGGTGTTTCGGAGTACGGAATATTCTGAGGAATGAAATCATCCGCCGCACCCGGCTTGCTGTAGTCATAAGGCCAGCGGTAAACCGACGGGATTTCGCCTGGCCAGTTGCCGTGTCCGGGAAGACGTGGCGTGGTCCATTCCAGCGTCGTGGA
>CBKWFZ010000135.1:0-7922 GCA_966673785.1 uncultured bacterium | reverse complement strand
GCAAATATAGGAGAATTGGTAACTACAAGCAGGGGTGCCGGATTAATTTGTTCAACGTTCCGATGGTACCTTGAATCGACAAATGCCTGATTTACAACGCTTCAAGCTCCTCACGGAATCCGGAGGAGAGAATTGGAAAACGGCACCACGTTCGTGGGTCAACGTTAAGGTCGTCAAGATGAAACGACGGCGCGAACCGCTCGCGTTTCCACTGATTCGCGGCCCACAGCCGGAAGAATTTCCGGATATAGTTTCTAAGCAGTTCTTCTTCACAAACGCCCTTCATGCTTTCGAGGACCGCAGCCGGCGATTTGTGCTGAAATATTGCATGACGCTCAATTTCCTCGAGGATTTTGTAAGGCATTAAATCTGTCTCATCCGTTTGTTTGGAATCAGGAGGGCGCAACTCTGCCGTAGGTTGAAGGTTATTTACGGCGCGCAGGCCATCATAGCCCAGGGAGGTCTCCGCCCAGCGCAACCATTGGATGATAAAGGGTTTGCTCAACCCGGCAATGGGCCCGAGGCTGCCACTGGTGTCGCCGTCCATAGTCGCATACCCGACATCCCCTTCACTTCGGTTTGAAGTCGTCAGCAGCACGGCCTGGTTGATATTTGCAAGCATCCAGATAATAGGCGAACGCGTCCGCGCCTGAATGTTCTGAAGGGCGATGTCGTCGGTCTGCCATGAAAGCTTTCTGCCGACTGCAGCTTCGATTTTTTCGGTGTAGGATTTCACCTCATCGTCGATCGTCCAATGATGAAACGTGGCGTTGATGGAAAGCGCAAGACTTCTTGCAGCCTCAAACGTAGCCTGTGACGAGTTTTTTGTTCCCTGATAAGCGCATGTCAGCAATTGTCTGACAGCGTCGTCCAAAGATGGACCGGCTTGAGGGGCAGCCAGTCTGAGTATGGCGTAAACGTTCTCGATGCCAATCTCATCTGCTGCGCGGCGTACCATTTCAGAGACGAAAACAGCACACGATGCGGAGTCTGCACCACCGCTTAACGACAGCACAAATCCGCGTGCGCGGCTCTTTCGAAGGTAGTCAAACAACGCAAGCGATAGCGCCTGCGTTAGCTCTTCATTAACCTCTTTCGTGTCCCGCGTAGGGAGCACGTCACTTTTTTCGGGTGAGGTGAAATGGACAGCGCACGATAGCACGGTGAAGTTCCGGAAGCTCAGGCGTTTGTTAACTGCAAGTAACTTTCCGTGCTGTCCGATGATTACATCACCGTCATAGATCATTCGCCCCGCTTCGTTTCCGAGCAGGTTTGCAAAGATGTAGACGCACCGGAAGGTACGGGACCCTTCTATGACGACTTATTCTTCACGGAGCTGACTTTTGCGCATCGAGAAATGACTCGCGCTGGGGTTCATGACCCGGGAGACGCCGCGTTCCATGAGGCGGTAGCCCGGGCGGTGTGACTTGTGCCACGCGTCTTCGCAGATCTCGAATCCGATCATAATGCCGTTTACCGTGTAAACCACATCGCCCAGCGGAACAACGCGTTCCCCTAACCGGAAGTCCACGACCTTGCCTGCCGGCCATGGTGTGAACCAGCGGGGTTCGTAGTGAACACCGTCACGTGCGAGATACTGTTTACAGGTGATGCCAAGGATTTCGGTATTGCTGATTACACATGCCCCGTTATAGACCTTTTTCTTCCAGATCACGGGCAACCCAACAGCTACTGTAATATTCGTGCAATGCGGACGGATGATCTCCAGCTGCTCAAGCGCTTTCGCGGGAACCCAGTCACTCAGGAACCAGTCTTCACATCCGTAACCGGTTATGGCGAGCTCTGGCAGGCACAGAAACCGGACATCCTGGCGAATCGCTTCCTGAATAGCCGCGACAATATTGGCGGTGTTGTTCGACCAATCGAGTGGAATCTGATTCACCGAACCGCCGGCTATCCGTACTGGGTCTATGGGCATCATGCGGAAATAGTAGGTCGTCGTTTTTTGAAAACGTTCCAATATGCAAAAAGGTGAGCAAAAAGTCGGTTCCGCGCCCTGGTGCGCAGTAATTATTTATCAGAGATTGTCGGTGAGCAGGTTCAGCATCTCACAGGTCTTGAAGGCGGCATCCTGTTCAGCTTTCTTCTTGCTGTTGCCGAATCCGGTTCCGCAGGACTCACCATCGACTAACACAACGGCTGTGAACTCTTTGTGGTTCTTGCCTTTCTTTACGTTCACAATGTCGAACTTAACTTCCTTGCCTTCCCGCTGTGCCCACTCAATTATACGGCTCTTGTAATTTGAGTTGGAGTTGATCAGATCCTGCAGGTCATAGTTGGGGGTTATGAGCTTGTCGATCACAAACTTCTTCGTCCTGAGGTATCCTTTATCGAGATAGATCGCCCCGACAATCGCCTCCAGCGTGTTGCCGAGAATCACCTGCTGGAGGTGCGCATTCTTCTGATCGTATTGCACGATGTTGCCGATGCCGATCTTGCGGGCGAGCAGGTTGAGAGATTCGCGGTTGACAAGGCGCGAGCGGATTTCGGTAAGAAATCCTTCAGACTTGTAAGGGAATTTTTTGAAGAGGAAGTCGGCAACGGCAGCGCCCAGTACGGCGTCTCCAAGGTACTCGAGCCGTTCGTTGGACTCCTTAAAACCGGTTCCGTTTTCGCGGGCAATCGAGCTATGGACGGTTGCGAGTCTGTAAAGCTCAAGGTTGGAAGGTGAAATACCGGCGATGTTCTTGATAGCTCGTACGAGCTTCTCATCCGGCTTTACTTTCTGTTTCCGTATTTTTAAAATCTTCCAGACCAAGATCGCTGAATCAAAAAATTACCCGATGCTAATTTAAAAGATTTATCAATACGGCAAGATGGTTGTCATTAGTTCAACACCCTGGCTGTCCGATGTAATACGTTGATGTAGGAAAATCAGACTTTTCTAAAGATCACCGAGAAGTTATGGCCGCCGAAACCAAAGGTGTTGCTGAGTGCGACCTTAACCTCGCGCTGTTGCGCTTTATTAAATGTCATATTCAGTCGTGGGTCCAGGTCGGGGTCATCCTCGAAATGGTTGATCGTCGGAGGGATGATCGACTGGTCGATGGCCATGATGCAGGCGATGCTCTCAATAGCGCCCGCGGCACCAAGCAGGTGACCGGTCATTGACTTTGTTGAACTGATGTTCATCCGGTAAGCTTGTTCCCCGAACACTTTTTGTATTGCCCGGATCTCGCCGATATCGCCAAGCGGCGTTGAGGTACCGTGTGTGTTGACGTAATCTACCTCTCCGGCGGAGATACCCGCATCTTCCAGGGCGTTGTACATCACCTGAATGATTCCTGCTCCCTCCGGATGGGGGGCTGTGATGTGGTAAGCGTCGGCTGACATTCCGCCACCGATTACCTCTGCATAAATTCTTGCTCCGCGTTTTTTGGCGTGTTCGTACTCTTCGAGGATGAGTGCTCCGGCGCCTTCGCCGAGGACGAAACCGTCGCGCGTCTTATCGTAAGGACGTGACGCGGTTTCCGGGGAATCGTTGCGTTCCGAAAGCGCCTTTAGCGCATTGAAACCACCAACACCGGCTTCGCATACGGCCGCTTCCGAACCACCGGATACAATGATGTCAGCCTTGCCAAGACGAATGAAGGTAAAGGCATCGTACAATGCGTTGGTAGACGAAGCACAGGCAGACACGGTAACATAATTCGGTCCGCGGAAGCCGTACTTGATGGAGATGTGTCCCGCGCTCAGGTCGGGGATCATTTTGGGAATGAAGAAGGGATTAAATCGGGGAGTGCCATCCCCCTTCGAATAGGATCTGACCTCTTCCTGGAAAGTCAGCAACCCCCCGATACCTGATCCCCAAATAACGCCAACGCGGTTCGGGTTTAGATCAGCCAACGGGAGGTTTGAATCTTTTATAGCCTCATCGACAGCAACCATGGCGTACTGCGCGAAGGGGTCCATCTTGCGGGCCTCCTTGCGGTCCATGTAATTACCTATCTCAAAATTCTTTAATTCGCAGGCAAACTTTGTCTTGAAAAGCGATGAATCAAAGCGCGTTATAGGAGCTGCTCCGCTTTTGCCGTTCTTCAGGCCTTCCCAGTATTCCGCCAGCGTATTTCCGATCGGGGTAAGTGCACCAAGTCCTGTAACGACTACTCGCTTTAATTGCATGTTTTGTGATATGGGGGTGTAGAGAGGCTTCGATCAATTATTTCTTAACGTTTTGTTCCAGGTAGGAAATCGCCTGGCCCACAGTCGAAATGTTCTCGGCCTGGTCGTCTGGAATAGAAATATTGAATTCTTTTTCGAACTCCATGATAAGTTCAACAGTGTCAAGAGAGTCAGCGCCAAGGTCGTTGGTAAAGCTGGCCTCAGGAGTAACTTCAGATTCCTCAACGCCAAGTTTTTCGATGATGATCTGCTTTACTTTTTGTGCAATTTCAGACATGTGTTTAATGTTTAGTGATTTTAAAATCAGTGCAAAGAAAGAGATTTGCGGCAATATTGTCAAACTTTTTTGCGGATGCCACAATATGGCAGTAACGGCCTGTTTATGAGCCTTTAGACGCCGATTTCAAGCTTTTTTTTGATTGTGGTTTGCTCATTATGCGCTTATTTTGGACACCGAATTGCAGCCGCGCGACGAGCCGGTTTTGGGCGGACCGATCATGAAAAAGACAAAGCTTGTTATCGATTATGAGTTTGACTTCGAACTCCTGGGAGTGATCTCGACGGTCAGGGGATACAAGCTCGCGTGGGAGATCAATCAGCTTTTGCACATCAATCTTGTCAAACAGCCCGATCTGGTAGTCGGATTTCGCAATAATGAGGAAAAAACGTTCGCGTTTTACGCACATGAGACGGTCCACAATCGTTTGAAACTGTTCAAAAACAAAGCTTCTGAAAATGATCCGGGAAAGTATTTTTTAATACCTGACTTTCCTCACTTTGATTTTATAATTTTGGCAGCCATGAAAGAACAGTATACGAACCAGCAACTCATCGATCTGCTTAAATCAATCCCGGTCGTGCAACTGGTCTCCGCGATTCCTCTCGAAGGACTGAAATCCAAATCAAACTTTATCTTCTGAGGCATGTCGTGTTCTTCCCCAACAGACACAATCCAATACGTCATATCCTAAACCTATGTTAGAAAGAGTATCGTACAACAAGACGAAAATTGTTGCCACCGTAGGCCCTGCGTCCAACTCAAAGGAAATGCTGCGAGCCCTGATTAAAGAAGGTGTCGATGTTTTTCGTCTGAATTTTTCACACGGCTCACATGAAGATCACCTGAAGGTCATCAATTACGTCCGCGAACTGAATGCGGAACTTGGTTCAACTGTGTCGCTGCTGCAGGACCTGCAGGGACCCAAGATCAGGATTAATGAAATGCAACCCAATATCGTCATCGAACGGGGGCAGGAGCTGACAATTACCAATCAGGAATTACTTGGCAATAACGAAATCGCAAGTACTTCATACAAGAATCTTCCCAAAGACGTAAAAACGGGCGACATGATCCTTGTTGATGACGGCAAGATCGAACTGAAGGTTAAGGAAGTGCGCGATGAGGAAGTGGTGACAGAGGTCGTTTACGGTGGTCCGTTAAAATCCCGCAAGGGAATCAACCTGCCCTTCACCAAGGTCTCCGCTCCATCGCTTACGGAAAAAGATCTCCGGGATCTTCAGTTCGGTATCAAACACAACGTCGACTGGATTGCACTTTCATTCGTCCGGAAGGCGGCGGACATCCATTCGATGCGTGATATTCTGACCCGCAACAACTCTACTTCACGGATCGTTGCCAAGATCGAAAAACCTGAGGCACTCAGCAATATCGATGAGATTATTGCGGCTACTGATGCAATTATGGTTGCGCGCGGTGACCTGGGTGTTGAAATATGGTTGGAAGAAGTGCCGATGGTACAGAAGATGCTCGTCGAAAAGTGTAACCGCCAGGGCAAGCCTGTGATCGTGGCAACCCAGATGATGGAAAGCATGATCGAAAATCCCCGCCCGACACGCGCCGAGACAAACGACGTCGCTAATGCCGTAATGGATGGTGCCGATGCGCTCATGTTGTCCGCCGAGACTGCCGCCGGAAAATATCCGATTGAAGTGATTCGCAGTATGGTCAGAACGATATCCTCGGTCGAGAAGAACCCCAACATCTATTTTCGCTTCCGTGAGGTTGATATAAACTCCCCGATCTATGTTAACGACAGTCTCGTGCTTGCCGCATGCAAGCTCGCGAAAGACGTCGGAGCAAAGGCCATCGTTGGCATGACATCATCCGGGTACACCGCATTCAAGTCGTCTTCCCACCGCCCCAATGCGAACATTTTCGTATTCACGGGGAATGATTCGCTCATCAACAAAATGAACCTGGTCTGGGGTACGCGGGCATACCATTACGACAAAACGGATTCAACCGACGACACTATTGCTGACGTTGAAGAGATCCTGAAGAACGAGGGACACGTACAAAGTGGCGACAAGTTCATATTTCTGGCAAGTATGCCGATACATGAAAGGGCGCGCACCAACACGCTCAAGATAAACGTCGTTAAGTAACGTCTGACTTTTTTGAATCAACGGCACCGTTCACAATCGTGGATGGTGCTTTTTTATTTGCATCCGGACTCAAAGCCTCGGCTCAACCAGGATCACCTCCTCACGCTCCACGACTACCGCGCCCGGTGGGTCGCCTTTCCGCTTACGCACAAATTTCCTTGGTGTCACGATTACCGGGCATAACGATTCCGATTTTCGTTTTGAATTAAATGCCGCGAGCTGCGCCGCACGTTCAATGACGTCTTTCGGGAAGCGCTTGCCGGATTGATATTTTATAAGAACGTGTGATCCCGGTACGTCCTTCGCGTGTAGCCACAGTTCTTCCTTATAACCGTATTTTAAGGTGAGCTCGTCGTTCTGCTGCGCACCCTTGCCGACCCAGATACGAAAACCGGAATGGACAAACTCGTGGTAGGGATACGCGGCTTTCTCCTGCTTTGTTGAACGTTCAGGCGTCAGCTTTCTCAACGTCGTTATGTCCGAAGCATGCTCAACTTCCTCAAGCTGGCTTCGCAGGCGGATCAGTTCATCCTCCTTTACGCGAAGCGCGCCTTCGAGACGTTCGGTTTCTACATGCTGATTTTTCGCTTTCCGGTAGTAAAGCGCTGCATTGCCTTGTGGCGACAGTTCTTTCTTTAGCTTGATCTCAACGATTTCACCTTCGCGATAAAAGTCCGGCAAACGGGTCCTTTCTTCACCCTGTTTGATCGCATGCAGATTTGCCATGATCAGATCTGCCCACGTCTTGTAGTTGTGATCGTTTCTGATCTCATCAAGTTTTGCCTTATTCTTCTCCAGGTAGTTCTCTCCGCTTTTGATCCGCGAACGAATTTCCGATACAAGCTTCGCTTTCGTCCGGTCTATTCCGGTATGTTGTGAATACTCATGGAACAGGATGTTCGCGGCTTCAATGGGATCACCGTCTATTGCCCTGCTTTCGCGGAACGGCAGCAGGCTAAGGTGCGGCGTTCCCCTGTCAAGGACAATAAAGTATCGGGGGTGTTCCAGTTGTTTCATTGTGTCCAGCAAATCCGGCCATTGTTCTGCACGCGACTTGCCGGCGAATCCATTTTCATCGAGGTATTGCCATACGAGATTTCCGAACGTGAAGTAGTATTTGCGTGGCTCGGCCACCGAAAGAAACGTCTCCTGATTAAGGTCGAGATGGCGGTCCAGATTGTCGTGATCAATGGTGGCTTCGACCGCGATGTTGCTGCGAAAGACATCCGAAACGTTCGTGCCCTCCACCAGGATAATATTACTCCGCTGCCCATGCATTCGGAACAGCAGGTGCCGCCCGTCGCCGAGAATGATGGAGAAGCTGCGTTCGTTTACATACTGACGGATGCCGGTGATCCTGTAGCCCACAATAC
>CBKWFZ010000134.1:0-7934 GCA_966673785.1 uncultured bacterium | reverse complement strand
TAAGTCGCGAGATCTGCGGGGTCCTGACGCTATCGGCCGTTAAAGAATCGAGCCATGTGGGGCTTATTTGTTTTTCCGATGTGCGGGAGATCTATCTGAAGCCCGTAAAGGGTCACTCACAGGCATATGAGATCATAAAGGCCCTGGCAAGCCTGAAGCCAAAATCGCAGCAAACAAATCTCGCCCACGCGATTTCGTTTGCTCTGAATATTATCAAACGGAGAAGCGTCGTCATCCTGATCTCGGATTTTATAGACGAAGGGTATTTCGACAACCTCAAGGCCCTGGCCCGTCGGCACGACCTTGTAGTCATCCATATTGGCGACAAACTGGAGAGTAACCTTCCGGGCCTGGGCATTGTTCCCGTATTGGATAAAGAATCGGGGAAGACATTGTGGGTGAACACCTCATCCTCCGACTTCCGGAAGAAGATCAGCCAGAGTCTCGAAGCCAGGAAAGCTGAACTGGAGAAATTCAGCCGCAAACATCAGATTAATTTCATTTCTCTTGATACACAGGAAGACTATGTGCCCAAGCTGCTCCGGTTGTTCAAGGTGCGGAACAAATCGCTGAAAACAACGTAGTGAATATGCGTATCGGGCTCATATGCACCTTCCTTATGATCTTGTCATTTCCCGCCCGGGTTCTCGGTCAGGACATCGTTGTACGCGGCGAATTTCTTACCGACAGTATGCGTGTCGGGGATGAAATATTCTACTCGCTGAGCGCACGTTATCCACCGGGAGAACAAATTGTATTCCCCGACACCACATTTTTTTACGGCTCCTTCGAATTCGTCGGCAAGCAGTTTTACCCGACAAAAACAAATAACGGAGTGAGCGTTGACAGCGCTGTCTACCGGCTCACTACCTTCGAGACCGACTCGCTCCTGCGATTGCGCCTCCCGGTGTTTCAGATAAATGCGCTTGACTGCACACGCGTGGCCGCAACGTGGGATACCGTGCGAATGCAGCTACTCGTGAAAGCGATGCCGGAAACGATCGGACCGGACATGCCGCTGCGCGCGACGATCGCATACCAGGACGTTCCAAAATCATTCAACTTTCCCCTTGTGCTGGCACTAGCCGGCCTGTCCGTCGTACTCGCGGGAGTAACCTGGGTGATTTTCGGAAACCGACTCAGGGACTACATGAAAGAGAAAAGGATGCGGAGGGCACACCAACAGTTCCTTTTGCGTTATGAAGCTGCTGTGGATGACATTACCAGAAACTTTTCCCCAAAAAAGGCCGAGGCTGCCCTGCTCGTATGGAAGCAGTATATGGAGTTCTTGAACCGGCGGCCCTACACAAAAATGACGACCCGCGAAACAGTCAGGATTGAGAAAGATCAGCAACTGGCAGGCAGCCTCCGGCGTCTGGACGCTTCGATTTATGGGCATAGCACGGAAATCGCAGGATCCCTTGACGACCTTAAGCGTTTCGCAGACAACGTATTCGAAACGAAACTGAAAGAGGTTAGACATGAACAGTGATTATCAGTCAGCTTGGTATAGTTTCGAGTGGTTCACCCCATCGGTACTCCGGTCCTTTGAATGGGACAACCGCCTGTTTCTTTTCCTTGCTGCGGCGATTCCCCTTCTGTTTATCCTGCGCTGGGTACTTCAGCACAGACTGAACCAGAAGCTTCCGGTAGCCGTGACCAAAAAAGAATTGAAGAGCTCGCCTGTGACACTGGTAAGATTCGTTCCGGACGTTCTGCTGATGATCGCCCTTTCGCTGATCTTTCTTTCACTGGCAAGACCTCAAAGAAGCAATGAAAAAACCGAGCAATGGAGCGAAGGCATCGATATTATGATCGCGTTGGATATCAGCCGCTCAATGATGATTTCGGATCTTGAACCCGATCGCCTGACGGCCGCAAAGGAAGTGGCCATGAACTTCGTGAACGGAAGGATTCAGGATCGCATCGGCCTGGTTGTCTTTTCAGGCGACGCATTTTCGCTTTCACCACTTACAACCGATTATGACCTGCTGAAAACATACATCCGGGATATCAACTTTGACATGATCCAGAATTCCGGAACTGCAATTGGCAGCGCGATGGCGGTCATGACAAACCGGATGAGAGAATCCGAAGCAAAGTCAAAGGTTTGTATCCTGTTGAGTGACGGAGACAACAATGCCGGACACATCGATCCTATAACCGCCGCTGAACTGGGCTCTGCTTTTGGTATACGTATCTACACCATCCTTGTCGGAAAAGAGGGCATGGTGCCCTTTGGTAAGGACTTCTTCGGGCGCCCGCAAATGTTCGAGAACACGGTTGACGAGACCATCATGCGAAAGATGTCGCAAATCGGCAATGGCGAGTTCTTTCGTGCCACCGACAATGAAGCGCTGGAGTCGATATTTCAGAAGATAGATGCCTACGAAAAAGCAGAGATAAAGGAGACAAGATTCCGCGAAAAGACAGACTTCTATTTCAATTACCTTAGCTGGGCCGTTGCATTCTTCCTCCTGTGGATGCTGTCAAAGTCCACCTTCGTTTCGAACGTGCTGCAGGACTAGTGAACGAGGTCGTTGGGTTCAAGGATCAGCTTACAAGCGAACAAAACCAGCACCACACCAAGTACGATATTCATCACGCGGATTGAGCGGGGCGTGATCAGAATCCTGAGCTTATCCGCAAGCTTTGCCTTGATAATATCCGTTGCAAAAACGGTCATCACAATCGCCGTAAAAAAAGTCGACGCCTTGGTGGTTGTTACGTACCCGAACTGCGTGGTAGCTACCCCTACCGTTGCAATCCAGAAGAACAATACCATCGGACTGAGCCCGTTGATGATAAAACCTTTAGCAATAAGTTTTCCGGGGTTTTTGTGAGGGATCCGCTCGGGGTCGAAATTCGAGAGTTTCCGGCTTTTGATGAAAAGGTAATATATACCAAAGGCAAAAAGCACCAGCGCTCCACCGTAGGCAAGATAGTCGCGGTAACTCGCGTCCTCAGTAAAGCGGACCAGGCCAAGGTACGCGATAAGAATCCAGATCGCATCACTGAGTGACACGCCAACCGCGACGAAGACGCCACTGACAAAACCCCGTTCTATGCTTGTTTGGATAATAGTGAAGAACACCGGACCTATAAGAAAAGCAAGGACCAGTCCGGAGAGAATTCCATTAACGATCACTTCCATTCCTGCGGGACTCTAAATAAAGTTTCCAATCGTCGAGCTGGGCATTCTTCATCACCCGGGGAAACTTGTTCTGACCGCCAACCTTGCCCTTTGTTTCAAGATAGTCATAGAAAATCTTAACCGGAAAAACATCGACGATTATCTCTTTGAGCGCAGCACTTCGTTCAACTGCGTAATCATCGTTCAGTTCCTTGAGATGCTGATCGATCTTTTCGCGTAGCGCGCCGGGATCGACCTGGCCGCCATCAACACCAATAAACCAGTGATGAGCAAACAGCGATCCATGGGGAATACCTGCAACGGTAAATTCGGGGATAGCGATGTTGTAATCATTGGCAACGAGTTCGATAGCCTTGTTCATATTGTCAACAGACAAGTGTTCTCCGCATAAACTCAGGAAATGCTTGGTACGACCAGTGATCACGATCTCAGATTCTTCAAGCGAAACAAACCTGATGACGTCGCCGATCATGTATCGCCATGCGCCGGAGCAGGTCGACAACAGTATGGCATAGTCCTTCCCTTCTTCAACTTCGTCTATCAAAAGTGTTTGCGCATCGGAGTTCAATTCGCCGTTAACATCGAAATTCTTTTCTTCGAAGGGCACAAACTCATAGAAGATGCCGTTATTCAGCACCAAACGCATTGACCTGCGGTTCGGATATGCCTGGAACGCGACAAAACCTTCCGAAGCCAGATACGTCTCGATGTAGAAAACAGGTTTACCCAGGAGTTTCTCGAAACCCTTCCGGTAAGGATCAAAGGAGACGCCACCGTGGACATAGACGTTGAGGTTCGGCCATATCTCATGGATGTGTTTCACCTTATGCGTTGTGATGATTTTCTCCATCAGTATCTGAATCCACGCCGGAACACCAACGATGATACCGATATCCCAGTCCCGGGCTCTTGAAGCGATCTCATCGAGCTTTGCATCCCAGTGTCTGGTCTTCGCTATCTTCTTGCCGGGTTTATAAAAGTGCTGAAACCAGAACGGAAGCCGCGCTGCCTGAATACCGCTCAGGTCCCCTTCGAAGAAACTCCCCTTTTTGTTCAAATGCGTGCTGCCGCCCAGCATCAAAATGCCGGCTTCGAAGGTTTCGGGGGGAAGATCATATTTCGACAACGTCAGTATCTGACGGATGCTCGTTTTCTGGATCGCTTTGGTCATCTCCTTGGTCACCGGAATATGCTTCGAGGAAGCCTCCGATGTTCCCGAGCTTAGCGCGAAGTATTTTATGCGGCCGGGCCAGCAGACATCGCGTACACCTTTAAGGGACAACTTCCACCAGTCGTTGTAGATCTTGTTATAGTTGTGAATGGGAACGTTTTCCTTGTACGCGTCATAGAATTGCCGATGTCCTTTTCTGAATGCAGAAAGAATCTTCGGGAAGTTATAGAACTTACCGAATTCCGTCTGGCTTGCCTGGATCAGAAGTTCCTTTAGTTCTTTTTTTTGCAGATCGAACGGCGAACTGTACTCCTGCTCAAGCATTTCCCGCAACCGAATCCCTTTTTTAAGCAATGTTCCGAGTATCGCCATATTTTGCCGTAGCTTTGTTCTTGTTAACGAATCGCTAAAAATAGGAATGAATATTAATAATAACATTAATTATCTGCGTCAAAACTTACCCCCCGGATGCAGGCTGATCGCAGTCAGCAAAACACAACCGGTGGAACGAATTATGGAAGCTTACGAGGCGGGGCAGCGTTTATTCGGCGAAAACAAAGTTCAGGAGCTTGTACCCAAGTACGAGGCCTTACCCAAAGACATCGAGTGGCACATGATCGGTCACCTGCAGACAAACAAGGTCCGTCAGATCGCGCCATTTGTCCACTGTATTCAAAGTGTCGATTCTTTAAAGTTGCTGACCGAAATAAATAAACAGGCTCAGAAAGCCGACCGAACCATCGCGTGCCTGCTGCAGGTCTTTATTGCGGCGGAAGAAACAAAGTTTGGATTTTCTGAAGACGAAATTTTTGGACTTCTTCAGACAGGCGCGCTTGAACGTCTCAGCAATGTAACCATTACCGGATTGATGGGGATGGCTACGTTCACCGATAACAACGACCAGATACGTTCGGAATTCAAAAAGCTAAAACAGTTCTTTGACCAGCTTGCTGCCATGTCCCTTCCGCCCAACATGACCATGCGGGAATTATCAATGGGAATGAGTGGCGACTACCGTATCGCTGCCGAAGAAGGCAGCACGCTCGTGCGTGTAGGCACCGCGATTTTTGGAAGCAGAATGATAAACGCATAACATAGATGATTGCAAGAGTAAGCATAATCACCGGAGGTGTACTTGGCTTTCTGTGCGTTGCCATTGGAGCATTTGGCGCGCATGCATTGAAATCCACGCTTGTCCAGTCAGGAAAGCTCGACGTCTACGAACTTGCCGTTGAGTATCAGTTTTACCACGCCCTGGCACTTTTGCTAACGGGAGCACTCAACTTCATGCTTCCGGCCGGCAAGTTCAAATATGCTTCGGTCTGCTTTATCATTGGCGTGATTCTTTTCTCAGGCAGCCTTTATGTGCTGAGTTTTTCCTCGCTGGGCATATTTGGATTGCTTACGCCGATGGGCGGCGTGATGCTTTTGCTCGGTTGGGCATTTCTGACCGTGGGCCTGATTGAAAAAGCAAAGGCCTTCGAAAAAAGGCCTTTGTAGTGCGATGCAGTGATGTCGTGAAGTTTACTGAGTAGCTTTGCGATCAATAACGTTTGTTGTAAAACTGATCTGACCGCCTTCACTGTTAGCCGCGTTGCTGACGACCGTTACAACTTTATTCTGCTTGCCATGTTTTCCGGCGCTGTTAAACGCTACAGTTATTTCGGACTTCTGACCCGGCATAATCGGGTCACGTGGCCACGCCGGCACCGTACAGCCGCAGGTTACCTGAACATTGGTTATGATCAGGGGCTCATTTCCGGTATTGGTGAACTTGTATGTGTGCTCTACCTTGTCCCCTTGCTGAATGTCTCCAAAATCGTGGGTTGACTTTTCAAACGTGATCACAGGACCCTTTGCAGTGTTGCTTGCTTGCTGCGCGAAAAGCTGAACAGAGGCAAACAAGACCGCACATAAGAAAATGTACTTCTTCATACTCGATTTTTTTTCAAATTTAACATCCTGTGGTCAAGAATTCTGCCAAGTTTCAGAAATTTCTTACGGTTCGTGACTTTATTTCGGATAATGAATTAGATAGTTGCCGCGCATGCATCAGGATTTGGTAAATATTTACGGGAACAGGATTCGTGTTCGCGTGTGCGGACTCTGCTGGAGCGAAGGGCGGTTACTCCTGGTCAATCATGACGGAATAACGCATGGCGATTTCTGGGCGCCGCCAGGTGGAGGCCTCGAGTTCGGAAACATGCTGGCCAGCGATCTCGAGCGCGAATTCCTCGAAGAAACGGGGCTTAAGGTGAAGTGTGGTCGTTTTCTGTTTGGCTGCGAGCTGGTTCGGGACCCCTTGCACGCCATTGAGCTCTTCTTCGAAGTTGCACTTCATGGCGGCAAACTCGCTCCCGGAACAGACCCGGAAGCGCAGATCATCCGCGATGCCCGATTCTTCACGCCTGATGAGATTTCGGCGTTGCCGCCGGAGTACAGGCATGGGATATTCAATCAGGGTACCGCTGAACCGCAATTGAGGGAATTACGCGGATTTTACGCGATTTAATTCGATTTTAAGGAAAATCCGCCTTGTTAATTACGGGTTAAAATAGCTATAATTGCAACACTTAAACCTTTAACGAATGAATCTTACGAGAATACTTTCCATTGTGCTGTTTGTGTGCAGTCTCGCGCTGGCCGGGTATCTGTACTATAATATCAACAGTTCAATTGAATTTAAGGAGCACGTAGCGGCTACGGAGGACAGAATAAAAGAGAAACTCGCTATCATCAGAGAGGCGGAAAAAGCCTACCTGGAGCGGTATGGAAAGTATACTGCGGACTGGGATACGCTGACCAATTTTATCAACAATGGTCGCGTGCCAATCACAGTAAGAAAAGAAAACATCACACAGCTCGATTACGGTGAAGAAAAGGTGGAAGTGATCATTGACACCGTCGGGTATATGTCCGCAAGGGATAGGATATTCAAACGCAATTTTCAGCTCACAGCCACAGCAAACGGAACATTCGGAGGATTTCTCGTTAAAGAAGGTGACTACGTTGTAAAACGTTCCGTTGCCTACCGGATGAAACCTGAGAACGGTGAAATGGATGTGTATCGCTTCAACGAATCGGGTACAGTGACCGGGCTTTCCGATATCCAGGCCGGAGACCCGATCAAACGTGGCCAGGTGCTCGCGAATCTCTGGGAATACCAGCTTAACCCGGACGTTGATATCACCAATCTCAGCCAGGTGCCAGGCTCGAACAAAAAGTTCGACATCTTCGTGGGCAAGGTTCAAAAAGGCAACGTGGAGGTTAGTGTTATCGAGGTTAAGGACCCTTCGCCGATCAATCCCGACCGCAACGAGCGGAACGAAGCACGAAACCGTCAGCCTCTTGGCTTTGGTTCCCGCGTTGACGTTACGACAAGCGGAAACTGGGAATAATCTTGCAAGCCGCCGCGTTGAATTACAAACAGATAAAAAGGATCAGGGATGATCGGTTTGATGAAGACTATATTCATCATTACCACCTGCTGATCAATATCGGGACGCGCGATTTTCAACTGGCGGTACTGGAACCAAATGAAAAACTGGTCCTCCTTATGGAGGACTTTGTTTTGCCAAACATCACATCTCACGAAGAACTGCTTCAGCT
>CBKWFZ010000133.1:0-7984 GCA_966673785.1 uncultured bacterium | reverse complement strand
TCCGCTTCTTCATCAGTTCATCCGTACCGACGTCCTGGGCTACGGCGATACGCGGGGCCATCAGCCAGTGGAACGCCGTCAACGGTACCAAACTATACATGTCTGAAGTTTCATCCAGTTCCCAGGCGCACACGGTTATCAATACTTCATACTCGAGCCAGAACTGGGTCGCGCGGGCCTATCTCCCGTCGTACAGCCGCAGACCGGGCCACACGATGACAATTAACACGAAGTACAACGGACTAAATAGTGGCTATAAGCTGTTTACGATCGTCCACGAAATGGGGCACATCTTCGGATTGTATCACACGGACCAGAACCAGGGAACATTCATTCAGGGTACGCCGACAACCGATGCAAATTCCGTGATGAATTCCTACGTTTTGCCCTGGAACGGATTTACGAATGGCGACATACGCGCTGTTCAAATCCTGTATCCGCAGTAGCTGGTAACAAGCGCTAACCTTCGACCCGGTCTCAACACCGGGTCTTTTTTTTCACACGCTTTTTCGCATGATTGGTCGTGTCTCCGAATTCCGCGCAACTTCCTGAAACCCCGCGTCAACAAATGCCGCAGCAAGACCGGTAAAGGCGAACACGTCCGGCACCCGTGGCTTCCTGGGATCAATCGGATAGCCTTCAACAATTCGCGCACCCATCGATCGTGCGTATCCTACTGCGGCCTCGATGAGCTGTCGCGATAATCCCTGATGACGTACGCGAGGACTCACATAGAAGCACACAATTGACCATACTTCTTCTCCATCAACGCGCTTAAGAACCCGTGTCGATTCGAGGCGGACAAAATCAGTGCGTGGTGCCACCGAACACCAGCCGATGGCCTCTGGTCCGTCGAAAGCCAGCACCCCGAGTGGCTTTTCCGTCTCGCACAATTCACGAATCGCAAGCCGGTTTCCTTCACCTTTTTTGCTTTCGTAGTCCGCGCGTTTTGACCGCCACGTCATACACCAGCAGCCACCACACGCGCCCCGGTGTCCGAAAAGTTTTTCGAATGCTTCCCAGTTTGCTATGGTCAATGGCTCGAATCTCATTTCGATTGAAACCATATTATTTACTCACTGTGTTGGACAGATAAAAACTGACACGGACTAACTGCCCCGGCATTTCACCTTTCAGGCCGCTGCCATTAGAGCAACCGTTTGACGCGTTATTCCATCTCAGATAACAGGTTCATTACCTGGGTATCTCCAAAGCCGTACACACCTTCTGTTCGCGAGAACCGTTTGAATATCTCGTCAAAATTTGTGGCACCATCCGAAAGTATTTCCTTCAGTCGTTGCTGCGGACGTCCTATTCCCGATGCCGGGAAACGATCAACATGGGCCTTGCACACTGCGTTCAGCAACGGAAATGCAGGTGACTGTTCCTGCGCTAATGTCAGAAGTTTTTCCATGTCCTTCGAAGCGTAAGCCTTCCAGAGTGCGCAGCCTAAATCGAAATCAGTACGAGTCAGCCCGATGCGTTTTTCATAACAACTTCGAAGTTCCGCTTCATCCATATTGGCGAATCCAGCCCAGTCGTGTTCGTTGTCTGACGGTGGCATGACGCGCATTACCGGTGTCCTCACTCCCGCTTCCGTGAGGTAGTGCAGAATGAACCACATGTTAACCTGACAAAAAAGATCGTGTTCAAACCAAAGATTAATTTCCCCAGCGTCGTCAGACCGCGACAATATCTCAAGTTCCCGTTGGACTTTCACCATATACTCGTCAGGGTCGGCCCCATAAACCGCATGCAGGAAACCACGGCGTAATGCCCAGAACGCTGCCGGCGAATCGGCGGATACAGGGCCGTCGATCAGGCATTCGCGGCACACGACAATCCTGCCGCCGAAAGGGAAGTTGCTCCGAAGTGCGTCGCCGTTAAGCACGTGTGTGTTCATACCGCGCTATGAATTTACATCTTTTTTGTTGGTGATGTTACCCGCTCAAACGTTAAAACGAATTCCTGCCGAAACAACCATCATATTACCGCACCCGATCTGAAATAGGCCGCTGCTGGAAATACCCCGGGACGAGTCAAAGACGAGACCAGGCAGACAACTAACTTGAATCACATCCGACAATGAAAATCCGGTTATGAACTCGCAATATCGAATTTTGCTCGCGGCTGCCGCGACATGTGCTCTTCTTTCTGTGGTTACCACCGTTGGAATTCATGCATTCATTTCAGGACCTTCCACTTTCGAGGAGTCACTCGAAGTCTACAAAACTCCTTATTACATTTTTAGTAAATGGTGGGTGATCCTGCACTGCCTTTTTGTAGTCATTGCTGTATACGGTCTGAGCGTTTGTCTTTCCCGCTCAGCGTTCTCCCGTCTCGGGCTCGTCTTCTATACCGCCTTCGGATTCGCTGAAGTTTTCAGAATGCTTCTGGCTCTGCATTATCTTGGTACGCTCCGGGACAGCTACCTCGCGGCCGATCCGTCGACGCAAGCCGTTATCCGGGTTAGCCTCGACTCCTTTTTTGGAATTAGCTCGACCCTATTCGCAGCATTCACACTCTTCATTCTTCTTGGAAATTTGTTTATCGGCATCGCGGCGCTCTCCGGTGTTGGAATGTTCCGCTATCTGGGCTATGCCCTGCTCATCTGGGCTTTCGTTTTGTGTCTGTCGCTGATCAACATTTATCTGAACAATGGCTTTGTGGAATCAACTATACACTACTTCAGTCTGACGATCCAACCGGTCATACGGCTGCTGATTGCATTTGTCCTCTTCAAGGCGTGTAAAGAAAATCGCGAAAGCACCTGGAATACAGTAGTCACGTGAACGCACGGACCTCATTCAAGAAAAAAAACTAAAATCAAAGCTTTATGAAATCACGTTGCATCGTTTTCATTTTCGTTTGTCTCTCCCTTCCGGCATTTAGTCAGATCATGCCGCTGACGCTTGAACCGGATGGAGGTAATAAAAAAGCATCCGTATCGGAACAAGTTGGCATCGTGAAGATTGCCATTAACTACAGCCGCCCCGGTGTCAAAGGCAGGGAAGGGAACATCTGGAACACGACGGTTGCGCATTACGGCTTCAAAGACCTTGGGCACGGAACAAGTAATGCCGCGCCCTGGCGCGCTGGCGCTAACGAGAATACAACTATTAGCTTTTCGCATCCCGTCAAAGTTGAAGGAAAGGAATTGCCCGCGGGAACCTATGGGTTTTTCATCGCACTTGACGAAACCGAAAGCACACTGATATTCTCGAAAGTCAACACGTCATGGGGAAGTTTCTACTATGATCCCGCTGAAGACGCGCTTCGCGTATCGGTCAAGAATGAGTCGACAGACAAATCAGTCGAATGGCTGAAGTATGAATTCATCGATCAGTCCGACGATGGTGTCACGATTGCCATGTCATGGGAAAAACGAATGATTCCGTTCAGGATCGAGGTGGCGAGGAAGGAACTTCAAATGGCGGCGTTCAGAAACGACCTTCGTACTACACGACCATACTACGACTTCATGTCAGCTGCCTATTGGTGCATACAAAACGATCATGAACTTGAGCAGGCGTTGGCATGGATGGATCGTGCGATCTATTTCCGGATCATGGGCGAGAAGAATTTCAGAACGCTGAGTGCCAAAGCAGCGGTTCTCATGAAGATGAAACGAGTGGAAGAAGCTAAAAAGGTGATGACAGAAGCCGTCCCTCTGGGATCGATGCTTGAAGTGCATTTTTACGGGAGGCAGCTGCTTGGAATGAAAGAAGTCGACGAGGCGTTCAGGATATTCAAGTCGAATTACGACAAGTTTCCCAACCAGTTCACCACAAATGCCGGCATGGGCCGGGCGTGGTCGGCTAAAGGTGAGTACAAAAAGGCGCTCACGTTCATGAAGGCGGCACTACCACAGGCTCCTGACGACCGCAATAAATCCAGCGTACAGGAGATGATCGCAAAACTTGAGCGTGGTCAGGATGTGAACTGAGCGCAATGAACCGCGATCAGGAAGAAGAGTTCCGCTCGGCAAAACACGGTATATTCGCAGTTGCAGGATTACAAGCCAAACGCGAATGGTACGGAAAGTCGGATTGGATGAAAAGAAAAATGTGAGGGCTCTTTTTTCAAGAGCGATTGCCCATATGACTGCTTCCGGTATTCACCAATGGGATGATATTTATCCGGACGCCCGGACCCTTGAGAACGACATTGAAAAAAATGACATGCACGGCTTTTACCAGAATAACGTGCTCTGTGGTGTGATCGTATTGAATGAAACACAACTCGAGCCCTACGAGGAGGTTCCCTGGTCATTGGAAGATCCATGTCCCCTGGTCGTGCACCGTCTTTGTGTTCACCCCGACTTCCAGAATCGCGGAATAGCGTTTGCGCTGATGACGTTTGCAGAAAGATACGCGTCTGAACATCAATACCGCTCAATTCGACTGGATGCATTTAGCGGGAATCCGTCCGCGCTGCGTTTGTATCAACGGCTTGGCTATGCGATTCGCGGACCTGTGGAACTGAGGAAGGGGACCTTCCATTGCTACGAGAAGCTTACCGGTAGTCTGGACATGTCTGACAACGCCTTGCGTCAGGCGGAAAGTCCATGAGGATGTTTAACTCGCATCTTCTGAAACACAACTTACATTAGCGGGCTTTCTAACGCATACCACTATTTGCGGCAACTGAACATGGGAGGCAAGTCCCGTATTAAGGGTTGTAACGAACCCATTTCTTCATCGTCCAATTTCTTCTCTTATTCACAATGCAAGATGTATTCCCGCGGTCGACCACACAGTTATCTGAGGAGCACTCAGATGAAATCCACATTGAATAAATCAGGAACCTTCAACCGATTCTGACCGGGGAAGTTGTTTCAAAGTCTATGCGAAAACATTCTACCGTGACACGGGGGATTGAACCCTACCGTTATTCGAGTCAATTTTACCGCATTCCAAACATACAATTTTCGGTACAGTTATATCGTATGATCTATGTCAAGACGGCAATTGTGATTAGTCGGCCGCGGATGGAAGTTGCTGAATTTGCCGCAGACCCTCAAAACGCGACGGCTTGGTACGTTAATATCAAATCGGTAGACCTTTTGACTACTCCGCCGTTGAGAAAGGGTTCACGGGTTTCTTTCATGGCGAAATTCATGGGCGAGGAACTTGCGTATACCTACACCGTTTCAGAATTTGTGCCGGGAAAGGTCATGGTGATGGAAGCAGCTGACGGTCCTTTCCCCATGCAAACGACGTACATGTGGGATAGCGTAACAGACCAGGACACACGCATGACCCTGATCAATCAGGGTTATCCAAAAGGATTCTCAAAATGGATGACGCCGTTCATGTCATTCATGATGAGATACAGCAATCACAAAGATCTGAAAAGGTTAAAGCGTCTCCTTGAAGGCTCAAAAAATCCAACAACGAGGCAAACTACATCCAGTCGATTTTAATCACCTCGCTTCCTGCAAGGAGGTACGCACCCGATCCATACTCCTGATAGTTACCCTTTACAACTTTGTCCGGTGAGGCTCCGATCGGCTGAACCCATTGCAGCATTCCGTCGTCAGTAACGTTGTTATTTAATCCCTGCCACGCCTTTCTGATCACAGGAAGGTATTCATCCTTGTCCAGCACACCGTTGTTCACTCCCCACGCAAGGGCGTAGCAGAAGAAAGCCGAGCCGCTAGTTTCAGGATGTGGAACTTCATCCGGGTCAAGAAGGCTCGGGCGCCACAAACCGTCTTCTCCCTGAAGGTTTTTTATTGCTCCGGCCATATCCCTTAGCAATTTTACATACCTGTCACGGTGTTCATTTTCCTCAGGCAGGTACTGCAGTACCCTCGCCGTTCCTCCCATAACCCAACCGTTACCACGCGCCCAGAACGTTTTCTTTCCGGACGGGGTGCGTTTATCGAAATACGATGCGTCGCGATAGAAGAGATGCTCTTCCTTATCGTACAGGAAATCATATGTATCCCAGAACATTGTATTGAGATATTCAAGGTACTTTTCCTCTCCGGTCGCGGCGGCCAAACGGGTTAGCACAGGTGGCGCCATAAACAATGCGTCGCACCACCACCAATCCTCGCGACCGGGCCGTGGATCGGCGATAAGCGAATCGAATGTCGCCGTGATATCGGCTATCATCGCGGTATCTTTCTTCACTTCGTATATCTCGAGGTATGTTTGTCCTTTCGCGTGATCGTCCGCATGACGCAGTCTTTCTGCCAGTTCATAGTTGAATGACTCCGACCAGGCAATCGCCTCATTCAGATATTTTTCGTCGCCAGTTGTTCTGTACGTTGCCATTACGCCGGCATAAAACGCCGCACGCGCCCAGTCGTTCTCATTTTTGCTATTGAACGAAACCGGATGCTCCAGCTGCCAGTCGGCAACTTTCTTCATCCAGGTTTTAATATTCCCGTCTTCAAAAACATCGCCTTTTTCCTCGCGCGGGGACGAGCATGAGCTGACAACTGCGAGGGCCAGCAGAAAGAAAAACAGCTTTTTCATGAGATCACATTATTTTGATTTTGAAAGCAACATCCACCAAATCACGTGATTTGCAACCTATTAACAAAACGAAAATAAATAGCAAATGAGAAAAATCTATATTGAATCATTCTATCCTTAAGCGCACGCTGCACACCAATGGACATATCATGACACGTAAAAATATGCCGCTGTGGCTGTTCTATTTTCTAAGTTGCGTAACGCCCGTCAGGAGCCAAAACGAGGCTGTTGAATTACCCGGGGTTCGTAACGGACACGCGATGGTCTATCACGAGGGTGAAAACGGTCTGTTCGTGTTTGGAGGCGCGGACGAGCGCCGTGTATGCAATGAGACATGGCTCTTTGGAAATGGACAATGGAAAAAATTAAGCAGCTCCGGTCCACCCGCACGCACATTCAGCTGTATGGTATATCGGTCCGGGCACAACGAGGTGATCCTTTTTGGCGGGAACAAAGTCCTGTTTGGATCAGCAGACAAACGCAATGTACTCATGAACGACACATGGATCTGGCGTGACGGAAGTTGGACGCAAGTCGAAACCGACATCGCACCCGAGCCGCGTTCTGAAGCATGCATGGCCTATGACGCCAGCCGCGACGTGGTTATCCTGTTTGGAGGATTTCGTTTCTCCGACGATGGAAAGTCGTTGATTCGCTTCGGCGATACCTGGGAGTTTGACGGAAATCAATGGGCAAGAATTTCTGTCGACGGACCGTCGCCGAGAAGCGGATGCTGCATGGCGTTTCACGCTGATGAAGACCGGGTCATTCTTTTTGGAGGTAACTTCCCCCGAAGCGAAGCCGATAAACAATCGTACAACGGGGCTCTGTGGAGCTACCGCGAAGGCGAATGGGAACAACCCGGCGTTCCCACGAATAACATTTACAACGCCGTTGCGGTCTACCATCCGGAACGGAAGTCGATCATCAGATTCGGAGGCTGGAATGGTTCAGCGCGACTGCATGAAACATGGCAACTCAGGGACGGGAAATGGTCGATGAAGAAGTTGAAGCGCCACCCCGAAGCCCGAAACCACACCATTGGCGTTTACGATCCCACGCGTCGCGGAGTCGTAATCTTTGGTGGGCATAACGGGGATGAGGTCTTCGGAGATGTGTGGCTGCTTCGTGGGAAACGCTGGGCAAGGATATTCGATCAGTCCAGGCAACGACGCATTGCCAATGGTCACTGAAATCAGACGCGGCACAACTTCATAATGACCTATTCAAAAGTCAGGCGAAAGCCGAACACCTCCAGACCGCCTTGCAAAAAATCCAGGTCAGGCGATCTTTGAAATCCCAGCCGCTCGTACATCTTCCACGCCTGTTGCATCGCGCGGGTGGTATGAATGATCAGTTGCCGATGACCATTGTTGCGGGCTTTCTCAATACAAAACGCTGTCAATAGTTTCCCGATGCCTTTACCGCGATATACCGGATCAACGGCAAGGAGTCGAAATCCGGCGGCAAACTTTTCCCGGGTGGCGGTGCCGCCC
>CBKWFZ010000132.1:0-7989 GCA_966673785.1 uncultured bacterium | reverse complement strand
GACTGTCGCTTACAAGGTATGGTCCCCGGTAATGTTCGGTACGTCCGCTTCCCGCGCCTTTGTCACGGGCAATATACCCATCAACATCGGTCTGGGAAATAAGGATATCTTCATCGATGATGAACACGCCGTTTTCAAGGCGGATGTCATCAGCGTCGAAGCCGGAGTTGATAAGGAAGCTGATCTGTTCTGCTGTTCCTTGTTCGTTGTCTCCGGGTTTAAGTTCCGGCTCTTGTTCACACGAGGAGAGGAACAACGCAAAAAGCGTCAGAAAAAAGGCAACAGCTAAGGAGCGCGATGTGCGCCTGGATTGTGGTCGGATATACATGGCTCTGTTTGTTTGGTTCAGGTCAAAGATACGTGTATCGATAGCGTTGTAAAGGTGCTTCCGGCGAACATGTCAGCACTTAAAAGTTTACTTCAGGTCGCGGTTGCATGTCGCGTGGCATCGAATCATCGGGGTGGTCCCGGCAACTAACGATTATCCTGATGCTACTCATGACGATCCCCGGACAACGATAGACCTGTACGCGCGTTGGAGCTGACGCTTTGATGGCAAACGACAGTAAAGCCCATGCATGTAATAATTCGCCGGCTTTTAAACCCCAGGCGTATTCAGACGGGTATACCTTGCGCAAAATTCACAACATATATTATGAAGCAAAACTGTTTTTTCAGACGCTATGCGGTTCTTTTTGTCGTAGTTCCTGCATTACTGACTGCTATGTCCTGTAGCGATGATCCCGAACCGGAACCCGTTGTCACAACAGAAGATTTTAATATTACCATGGACGAAAATCCGGAAGCGGAAGCCGAAATAGGGACATTAAATGTGTCCACGAATAAGGGCACACTGGTCTATTCGATTAAGAGCGAGAGTGTTGCCGGTGCATTTGCTGTTGAAGAGACAACAGGCGTGATTAGTGTAGCCGATCGGGAGAAATTCGATTT
Source organism: uncultured bacterium (assembly GCA_966673785.1). GTDB lineage: Bacteria > Bacteroidota > Bacteroidia > Cytophagales > Cyclobacteriaceae > Ohtaekwangia. Next base: position 7,038 of record CBKWFZ010000132.1, on the reverse strand, counting down.
TGAAACCAACCCCGTGCTCACCGCGATAGTACTCGTGAAAAACGGAAAGGTAGAGAAGGATGTCAACGTCACTGTCAATCTGCAAAAAACGATTTGGGAGGGAGATGACGTTTCGTTCACAAAGACACACGCAGCGGACTGGACCCTTGCGGCAAATCAGGATAAGATCACCGAAAAGGTAACGTTCACCCGGCAGAACAGTGGTCCGATCTATAACTATCAATTCTGGCAGGATGAATTTGACGGAGATGCGACAAAAGATGATCTCGTTGACGATTTCTGGGATGATAACGCGTCGGAACGGGAGTTCACAAGATCTGGCGGAACGAAGGGAGTTCGCTGGGCGATACTCGATGGAACGGGTGGAACGACCGATGCGTGGGACACTTTCGAGATGTATGGAACGCTGGGCGATCCAACTCACTTCTACAGCTTCCATACTATCGCTTCTGCCATTACTGCGCTGGAGGATGGTGATGAAGTAACTGGTGTTGTTAGCGATTTCGGAGTTGTCGTCAACGGCGAGGAAGGCGAGAGCACAGGCACTGTGATGCCATCGCTGGTCGGCAAGAAGCTTGCAATCTGGCTTGTCGAGGAGGATATCTATCTGACATTCACTTTCACCCATTGGGGCAGTAACGGCGACGACAACGGCGTAGCCTACACGCGCTCGTCAAAAGACTAGCATTTGTATCTTCCCGAAAAAGAGGTCTGCGGAATTTTCGCAGACCTTTTTGTTTGTACCCGGTTATCGCGGCGGTGCGAGCTTTGGGCTGAAACTTCCGGATTGCCTTGTCAGATCAAAGAACTCGTCAAGTTCAATCTTAAGTGCTTCCTCAAATGCGTCGTGCAAATCATTCGGGCCGGGGTGCTTGTGCTTCCACTTTGAAAAGTAGTGTTGCATCGCCTCATCGACCTTCTCCGGTCCCAACGCGGCTTCAAGGATATACAACCACCAGGCGGTTTTTACATATGAAACGAGGCCGTATTCTGTCCCACTTGGAAATTTTTCGGCAGGAATGTCCATTGGCGAGGCCATCGGTATGTTGGCGATGTTACCATAAACAAGTTCCAGGAACTCCGGCGCCGGAAGTTGTTTCACTTCTTTTGGGATCTGCTTTCCGAAAATGCTGTTACCCCGATACTTCAACGCCTCATACCTGAATTGATAGTAGGTGTTCAGTCCCTCGTCCATCCATGTGTGGGCACGCTCATTACTGCCCAGCATACTCATGAACCAGTTATGACCGACTTCATGCGTGATCACGGCATCGAGCGCCTCCCCGTCCGCTCCCGGTTTTGTAATTAATGTGATCATCGGATATTCCATGCCACCGCTGGTCTTGTTTTCGGGACCTTCCACCGCCTGCACTACCGGATATTCGTATTCACCCACCCATTCACTGTATTTTCTGACGGCGTCCTCAACGTAGTCGATGCTGTTCGCCCATGTGGTCTTATTCTTATTATGGAAGTATGTAAACGCGTCGACGACATTTCCACCGGGAAGTCCGATGGTGTCGTACTGAATGACAAAATCGCGGTCTGCAAACCAGGCGAAATCCGGAACACTTTCTGCTTCGTACACCAGGGTTTTCATGGCACCCTTTCCGCTCTCGGGCTCGTAAGTAGCCCACTTTCCCTTGCGTGTGCTGGCGTTCATTTTTCCAAGGCGTATGTATGTCTCCCGCTCATCCGCCGTGGTAAGTTTTCCGGTCGCACCCACGATATATTCAGCCGGGAGCGTGAGATGAACGGTGAAGTCGCCGTACTCGCTATAGAATTCACCCCGGTCAAGATAAGGGAACTCATGCCATCCACGATCGTCGTACACCGCTGGTTTGGGATACCACTGGCACACCATGAACTCGCCCTTCGCGTAGCCTGAACGCGAAAAATAGGGTGGCAACGTGAGGCGGAACGGTGTGTGGATTTCAATCGAGTCGCCGGGGACCAGGGGCTCGTTCAATACAAGCTTAATAATGTCGATGTAGTTCGGCACGGGATGGTTCTCGGTCCGTGCCGGTTGACCATCAACAGAGAAAGACAGACTGTCGATCGAGCCGTAACCTACGTTCTTGATCTTTCCTGTGCTCGCATCCTGCCGCAGTTGTTTCATCAGTGCAGTCGAATCATTCGCGTAGGCGTTGGGCCAGATGTGGAACCATATAAAGCTGAGTGTATCCGGCGATTAGTTATGGTAAACGATCAATTCATCGCCGCGGATCACGCGCTCCTTTTCGTCGAGTTGTGCCTTAATAGTGTACCGGAGGCGTTGTTGCCAGTAGTTCTCCTGCGCAGTAGCTGGCATGAATGCGAACGCGAAGAAACAAAGAACGGCGGCTTTCATCAGGATTGGAACGTTTTTGTAAAGGTAAAGACTTTTTGACTCGTCGGAAAATGTGTGTATGTGTCCGGAACGGAACGCATAAGGCGTCGGAAAATTGCACCGACATACACGATGAATCACGTAAACAAAAAAAAGAAGCGCGGATGTACTCCTGTTTACGCGATTGATTGTCTCTATGTTGATGTTTTCAAAAATCAAGACACATTTTATCGAAGTAGCGGGAGGGTATGTTATAGCAACTGCCGGGCTGTTGCTTGCGGTGACCTTCGTGGGATGCAAACCGCCTGTTGCGCAGGAAAGTCTGCTGCCGATCGAAGAGGCTATTCTCGGCGACTCGTCCGGTTTTTATGCCGTCGACTTCTCTCCTTACAAATCAGATAGGCGCGAATTCGCCATTGGCGTTTTTGACTCGGGTACCGGGGGCCTGACCGTACTTGACGCACTTTTGAATTATGACGAGTTTTCCAATGGTTCAGGCTCCCGCATACCGGATGGATTGTCGGATTTTGCGAATGAGCAATTTATTTATCTCGCTGATCAGGCGAACATGCCCTATGGAAATTATCACGCGGCGCGAAAGTCGGGGCTGCTTGTTGAACATATTATTAAGGACGCGCAGTTTCTGCTATCGGATAAGTACTACCGCGATCAGCATTCGGAACGATGGCAAGCGGATAAGAAGCCTGTCAAAGTGATTGTAATCGCATGCAACACGGCGACGGCATACGGAATGGATCACATCAAGTCGTTCATCAAAAGAACAGGTACGGGTGTTCACGTTATCGGGGTCATCGACGCCGGTGCGCGTGGCGCCCTTGAACGTTTTGCAGATGACGAAAGCGGGTCGATAGGCGTGCTCGCAACAGTTGGAACGGTCGCGTCGCGTGGTTATGAGTCAGCCCTCAGACGGTACAAGGAACAGTCCTCGCTTGCGGGAGATATAAGGATTTTCAGTCAGGGCGGATATGGAATAGCAGAGGCGGTGGATGAAGTAGCAGGTTTTATCAATCCGGGTGCGAGGTCGCCATACGAAAACTACCTGGGGCCGTCATTGCGTGATTCCGTCTACACGATCGACGAGGCATTGCTGGACAGCTACAACTTTGACAAGAGCCGCATTTTGTGCGATTCACGGGATACTGACGATTGCGATGTGATGCAACTCAATTCTGCCGAGAACTATGTCCGCTTTCATGTCGTGTCACTGCTTGAGAAGATTCGCAAGACTCCGGATGCGCCGCCGCTCAAAGCGCTGCTTCTTGGTTGTACTCATTACCCTTATCTGAGCAATGAAATTAAGACGGTTTTGAACGAACTGTATCATTATGAGAAGGAGGGCCAATACGTTTACCGGAAAGTGATGGCGCCGGACATTGCGCTTATCGACCCCGCTGTTTACGTGGCCACCGAACTGCGCGCGCATCTGGATGAAGAAGGGCTGTGGAGCCGGGGCAATTGTATGGAGAACAGCGAATTCTATATAAGCGTACCGAATCTGGCAAATCCTACCGTTAAGATGGATGAATCTGGTCAGTTTACATATGAATACAAGTACGGACGCGATGAAGGCGATATTCAGGAATACGTGAAAGTCGTTCCGTTCAGCGCGCAGAATATTTCGATAGAGACACGGTCACGGCTGGAGGACATGGTTCCGCTTACCTACGCCCTGATTGCAGGGTTCAATCAACGAAATGCTAAAACGGCGTTCCTTAGAGACAGCCTGGCGTCTGAACATCAGCTTGTAATCCGATGAGTCGTTTCAATGTCATTGTTCGCAAATTTGTTATTGCGCAAAAAAGAATGTATTTGCCAGCTCACGTGATTCGTGTAGAACGTAAAGAAAGAAGTATGCACATGAATAGAATTATTTCGCCCATCCTGTCAGCCGTCGTCATCATCGTCCTGCTCGTATGCACCGCCGCATTGCCGACGGGAGGCAGAATTCCCGATTACGCAAAGAAGGGGATGGTAGTATCGTCATCGGCGATCGCCTCGGATGTTGGGAGAGACATTCTTAGAGACGGTGGTAACGCAATTGACGCCGCGGTGGCAACGGCCTTCGCGCTGGCGGTCACGTGGCCGTCAGCAGGTAACGTCGGCGGGGGTGGATTCATCGTTTACCGGATGAACAACGGAGTGGTTACTACATTCGACTTCAGGGAGAAAGCACCACTTGCCGCACACGCGAAAATGTATCTTGACGAGGAAGGCAATCTGATTTCGGGATCGAATCACCGCGGCATGTTATCAGTGGGTGTTCCTGGCACTGTCGCAGGTCTTTATGCGGCGCACAAGAAGTATGGAAAACTTCCCTGGGCAAAACTGGTGCAACCCGCCGTTGTTCTTGCCAGGAAGGGCATTCCGTTCAGCCATGCGTTGCGTCAGCATTCGGAAAACCGCCGGCACGAATGGGAAAAAATTCCTTCGACAGCAGCAGTCATGTACAAACCGGGGCTACAATACTATGAGCCCGGCGAGACGTGGAAACAGCCCGAGCTTGCTGAGACCTTGAAGCGGATCAGGAAGCATGGGAGAGATGGCTTTTACAAAGGTGAGACGGCTGAAAAACTGGTGGCCTTTGTGAAGAAGGAGGGCGGTATCATTACGCAACGTGACCTCGATGAATACGAGGCGATTGAACGCAAACCCATTGTCGGAGCATATCGCGGCCACCGTGTTTTTACCATGCCACCTCCAAGTAGTGGTGGCGTTGCGCTGGTAGAGATGCTCAACATTCTTGAAGGATACGATCTGAATGATCTTGGGTACAAGTCAGCGGACTATATTCATGTATTGTCGGAAAGCATGCGTCGCGCCTACGCGGATCGCGCGGAACACATGGGTGACCCCGATTTCAATCCCGATCTTCCCGTAGCGCGTCTGATCTCAAAAGAGCATGCCGCGCGTGTACGCGAATCGATTTCGCTCGATACAGCCTCGCCCAGTGACTCTTCAAAATATGGTCAACTGTATGATGGAACTTCCACTACGCATTTATCGGTCGTTGACGAGACCGGAAATGCAGTATCGCTTACATACACGCTTGAAAACAGTTACGGCTGTCAGATCATTGCTGATGGACTCGGTTTCTTTCTGAACGATGAAATGGGGGATTTTAATCCGGTGCCAGGACTAACCAATTCGCGCGGTCTCATCGGGTCATCTGCAAATCAGATTCAGCCTGGCAAAAGAATGTTGTCGAGTATGACGCCCACGATTATCGAAAAAGACGGAAAGCTCTTTATGGTAATTGGAACGCCAGGAGGGCGCACTATTATAAATACCGTGCTGCAAGTAATTCTGAATGTTGTCGATCACAAAATGAATATTGCCCAGGCAGTTGAGGCGCCACGCATTCATCATCAATGGCTGCCCGACCGGATCAATTTTGAATTGTACGGGCTATCTCCCGATACACAATTCAAACTGAAAGAGAAAGGTCACAAGCTCAACGAGTTAAATCACGCGTCCCAGGGACACGCGATGGGCATTCTTATCGATGACGATAGCGGGTACATCACCGGTGCCGCTGATTCACGCAGTCCGGACGGAGGTGTGGCAGGTTACTGAGTAACTTTCCGGTCTGAATTTTTTTGTCTTTTTTTTGACTGAAATCGTTTTCCGGTTTTCCGGCAGTGTAAAACGGAACGATTCTTTTTTTCAATTCAGGCGGAATGTCGTACATTCGATTCGCGCGTTGCGCCCTGCAAAGGCAATTCGCGCCGGCATATATCAATCCTGAATGAACAGTAACAACCTAGTCTGTGTTCTTCAACGCGTTGTCGAAGGCGATCAGCTTGCCTTTCGGGAGTTATTTGATTCATACTCGCCAAAAGTCTACGGCTTTGCACTCAAGCTGACACGTTCCGAGGAGCTGGCGCAGGAAGTTGTGCAGGATGTTTTTATGAAGATCTGGATCTCCCGTGACGCGCTGACCAGCGTAAATTATTTTCCATCCTACCTCTACACAGTCACGAGGAATCATGCCTTTAACATGATGAAACGACTGGCTATCGAGCAGCGTGTGAAGGAAAATATGCGCAAAGACCTTTCTGAAGTGCAGGACGATGCGCAGGAAGGCGGTGTTTATCAGGAGTATCAGCATTTGCTTGTGCATGCAATAAGCCAGCTCCCTCCGCAGCAAAGACTCGTGTATAGTCTTTGTCATCAGAAAGGGTTGAAGTATGAAGAAGTAGCAAGGGAGCTGAACATTTCGCGTCTTACGGTCAAGACTCACATGCAGAAAGCATTGCGCACTATCAAGTCACATTTCAAGGCAGGTGTGACGTTTATCGCCCTTTTCATAGCCTCCATTTAGACTTTTTTCCGCCTCATCCGGTAGCATTTCCCTGGCTGCAAAGCCTTTTTTCAGGAGTGTTAATTTTTTTTCAAATAAAAGCGTCCGGGATACTCCTTTTCCAAATTCCGATTGTCTTGTTCAAATACAAAAAACCAAATTATGGATAGTGGCCGGTTCAAGGTGCTTTTTCAGCGCTACATCGACGACAGCTGTACGGAAGCTGAGAAGACCGAATTCTGGCAGATGGTCGAATCCTTTCAACACGACGATACACTTGCGGCAATGATGGATTCATTATGGCAGTCGTCGTCGCTTGATAAGCGACTGCCGCGCGACAAAGCCGATGCTATCCTGAACGAGATCCTGTCGGGTGCGCCGGTGGTTC
>CBKWFZ010000131.1:0-7994 GCA_966673785.1 uncultured bacterium | reverse complement strand
CCACCATTCAGCAGCGCGATGCCAGCGCTGTCATATCCACGATACTCAAGGCGTGTCAGACCCTTGAGTACAAGATCCTTAGCCTGACGGTGACCCACATAGGCGACAATCCCACACATATTATTCGACTACAGTTGGTTTGGTGTATTTTACTTTCAGCTTGATCCCGCTGGCAGGAAAGACTGCGCGATTAACGCCTTTGAGAGACGATGGCGCGGACCGCGAAGGACCAGTTGGGAACATCAGGAATGACTCCATTTGCGGATTCGTCCGGTTCCTATAAAGCTGTTGGAAGAATAGCGTGGTGTATCCGACGTATTGCCGATCTGTCGCATCATAGTCGAATATCGCGGCAGTCCCCGCATCGGAAACTACGAGCGCGCCAAAGTTGCTGTTGTACAGCCCTGTAAACGCACCACGGGGATCCTGATAGTCGATCGTGAGGAGCCCGCGAAACGCGCTGAAGAGATCGTTGTCGGCAGTGTTAGCCTCGGCGAATTCAGGAAGTCTCCAGATCGTGTTATCCGGTTTTACTGCTCGCAACGTAAACGCTACTGGCGGCGCCTGTCCTTCCGCGTGAGCCTCAACATTGTCAACCACGAGTTGAACTTCATTGATAATAACGTTCGGTCCCACGGTGTCGGCAAAAGCAAGAAAATTATCCATCAGAATCTTCGTCCCGACTGCTGTTCCCGTCTGGAGGTAGCGGTTTTCATTCCCCGGCTCAAAGTCGGTGTTGTAGGCTATTCCTTCAAGCGGTGTTCCCGTATAATCCGAAACGATATTGTTATAGCTGATTAACCCCGGATCGAAGCGGAATACCAGTCGCGATTTCTCCGTTCCATCAAGGTAATTGATGACGATTTGCGTAAATGAGAGCGGGTTGAATCCCACGATCATACTGTTCTCATCGCCCCCCTTAATGGCAAGACCGCGAAACGTCTCGAGAAACGGAGTAAGTTTAAAGTACGAGCTATCGTTGTTGTAAGACCATTCCTGGATCTTTTGCCAGAGCGGCTCATGAAAGGCTGCGCTCAACGGGATCTTCATCGTGTCCGGCTGCGGTTTATCCTCGGTGTTCGGCGGCACATATAGCTCCCTGATCAACGTCGGATTTATTTCGCGCGTTATGCTTCCCACCGGTTCGGATAGCGTGACGGGTGTCTTGCTGACGTACTTGCTCCGGGGCGTCGCAGACATGTCTGACTCGACCATATGTACTGTATACGTCTGAGTGGCAGGAGTTTCAGATCCATAAAAATACAGATCGAACGCCAGCCAAAGTTCTGCCGATTCGAATACTGCGCCCGCGGGAAGTTTTGTTGAAGATGTACGAAAGTACTGACCAGCGGCAACACTCGTCACAGAGCCGAATACCGGATCATCATAACGACCTACCAGAAAACGGTTGACATCAGCAGGCAGGTAGCCATTAGACGTTCGCACAGAGTCCAGCCAGACTACACTTGACTCCAGCGGAATTTCCACTGAGTAGAGGTCGAATTTGTCATTTGGATTTTTGAAGCCGAGGAAGCTGGATTCGTCTTCGCAGGAGAAAAAAAATAAGGCAACTGACAGGAAAGTCAGTTGCCTCAGGCGGTTAACCCACAAGTTCATTATAAAGATTGTAATACGATTCGGTACAGTTGTCGTCGTTGTCGATTGTTTCAACTTTCTTTTCCTTGATCTTCTTGAAAAGGTCTTCGAGTTTTTTGTTGTCGCCGGCAACGATAACAGCATCTGAAAACTCAACACCAAGTTTAATGAACCCTTCAAAGTCTGCAGTCTTCAGATTACCCAGCATGTTGTCTTCGATGTCCATCATTTTAACCTTGTCAACGATATCGCCTTTGAATTTGTGCGAGAAAGTGTTGTTGTAGATGGTGAATACAGTCTTGGTATTCTTGAAAAGCGGATCGTTCTTGTATGTGGTCTTAAGATAGAGCGGAATAAAGCTTGTGATCCAGTCGTTGCAATGAACGACATCGGGAGCCCATCCCAGCTTGCGTACGGTTTCAATTACACCTTTACAGAAAAAGATTGCGCGCTCGTCATTATCCTCATAGAACTTGTCGTCCTTGTCATGAAAGACAGACTTCCGGTGGAAATAATCTTCGTTATCAATGAAGTACACCTGCAGTTTTGCATTGGGAATAGACGCGACCTTGATGATCAGCGGCTTCTCCTCATCACCAACCGCGATGTTAATCCCGGAAAGTCTCACTACTTCATGCAGCCTGTTCTTGCGCTCATTGATGATCCCGAACCGAGGTACCAGAATCCTGATCTCCATCCCTCTCTCCTGCATCGCCTGAGGTAGCTTGCGCACAAAATCGGCTACTTCGGAAGTTTGGAGGAAAGGGTTGATCTCGCTGGCTACATAAAGAATACGGATTTTTGACATATGGATAGATTTTAGAGTAGAACGGAAATTTGAGCCACAAAAGTACAAATAAATACCCCGGGGATCAACTTATTTTGGGAATTCCATCTATCTTTGCGACCCTTTATCGAGCGGCCTACAATGCAGATTTTCAAGGAAATAGCCCCGTTAAAAGCGTTTCTACGGGCAAAAAGGGCAGAGGGAAAATCAATCGGACTTGTCCCGACAATGGGTGCCCTCCACGAGGGCCATCTCAAGCTTATACAGGCATCTAAATCAGCGAACGACATCACGGTTTGTACTATTTTTGTCAATCCCACCCAGTTTAATAACGCTGCCGACCTGCAGAAATACCCTCGCACCCTGGATAAAGACACTAACTTGCTCGAAAAAGTTGAGTGTGATGTTCTCTTTTCTCCTGAACCGGGCGAGATATATCCTGAGGAACCTGTCGTACGGTTCGATTTCGGGTCGCTCGACAAAGTGATGGAAGGCAGATTTCGTCCGGGACACTTCAGCGGTGTTGCCCAGATCGTGTCAAAGCTTTTTAACATCGTGGCACCAGACAAGGCCTATTTCGGGCAGAAGGACTGGCAACAGTTCGTTATTATTTCACATCTCGCCCACGATTTGAATTTTGAACTGTCGCTTGAGGTAGTGCCGACCTTACGTGAACAGGATGGCCTTGCGATGTCTTCCCGAAACGCCCGCCTTTCGCCAGCCGAACGCGCCGAAGCTACCGTGTTCTTTCACGCGTTGTCTTACGCAAAGGACGCGTTGAAGAGCGGCGCTGATCTGGAGGATGTCTCAAAAAAGGTTCAGGAAATGGTCGAGAGTCACGAATTCATTACACTCGAATATTTTGAGATCGCCGAAAGCAAAAACTTAAATATCATCGATAACGTTATGGCTGCAGACCGGCCGATCATGTGCATAGCAGGTTTTGTTGGTGATGTGCGGTTGATTGATAATATGTTTTTAGATTAGCCCCGTTTAAACGTTCATGAGGATAGAGGTTTTAAAGTCAAAAATACACCGGGCCAGGATTACGCAGGCGGAACTACATTACGTCGGCAGCATCGCCATCGATGAAGACCTGATGGACGCTGCAAACCTGATTGAGGGGGAGAAAGTAACCGTCGTTAACATCAATAACGGCGAGCGTCTTGACACCTATGTGATTAAGGGAGACCGTGGCACCGGAATGGTGTGCCTGAATGGTCCGGCTGCAAGAAAGGCTCAGGTGGGCGATATCGTGATTATCATTTCCTATGCTTCGATGAAATTCGAAAAGGCGAAATCTTTCCGGCCAACGATCATTTTCCCGACTCCGGATAATAAACTACCTTAGGAATTCTATAAAACGAGGCTAAGCAGGTGTCGCCGAGGATCAAAGCATTTATTCAGTATCTTGTCCTTCTCGCAGTAACGATCCTCCTGGTCTGGTTTTCTCTCCGCGGCCTCCGCCAGGATTCAGAAGATCCCTCCAGTTCATGGGAAAAGCTTCAAACGGCCTGGCATAACGCAAGCAAAGGATGGCTGGTTGCAATGGCCGTCGTTGCTTTTTTGAGCCATTATCTGCGCGCAGTCCGCTGGAAGATGCTGATTGAGCCGTCAGGACACACGGTGACCACCGCTAACAGTTTCTATTCGTTGATGGTGGGTTACCTGGTTAACCTCGTCATCCCTCGCGGCGGAGAGGTTTCGCGTTGCTACAATCTTTACAAACTTGACAAAACGCCGGTCGAAATCTCTTTCGGAACCGTTGTCACGGAACGAATTGTTGACGTGCTGTGCCTGCTGGTTCTTGTCGTTGTTTCGTTCATACAGGAATCCGACAAGCTTTTTGCTTTTATCGAAACGCTGCCTATCCAATTCGAATTTGGAAATCGTGGTTTGGCGCTGATCGCACTCGGCATTGCCGCATTGATCATTCTGATTGTTGTTGCGGGCTTTATCTTCAAACCAAACAGTCGGGCAAGGACATTTTTGAAAAAGACGTTCATGGGATTTCGCGAGGGTCTTACCAGCGTGTTCCGACTCAAAAAACCTGTGGCTTTTCTTTCCTACTCGGTTCTGATCTGGCTGCTTTATTTCGTGATGACATACACGGTGATGAAAGCGTTTCCCGCGACAGCGGATCTCGGACTAAGTGCGGTGATGAGTTTATTCGCAATCGGTGCCATTGCCATGGCCGCTCCGCTCCCGGGCGGTGCAGGATCTTATCACCTGCTCGTCCCTCAGGGCCTTGTGCATCTTTACGGTATCGCCATGTCTGATGCCGTGGCCTTTACCGTTATCTTTCACGGTTGGCAAACCCTTATCATGATTATAGGTGGGGCGGCGTCCCTGATAATCACGACAGCGTTGGTTCGCAAAAGGCAGCAGGCGGATTAGGAACTTTTCTTCCGTAATTTTGTCAACCGTTTCTTTTGCGATCTCGTTGTTAGACCTGGCAGCATGAAAAAGAACCCCGCCCCCACGTCCCAGTACATCAAGTCACTCATCCGGCTGACGCGGGTAGGCAATCTGCTTATTATCGCGATCGCCCAGTACTTCACGGCAGCTTTTCTTGTCATGAAAGGAACGGTGGACGACATCGCCCTGCTCGTCCTCGTAGCCTCAACGGTACTGATAGCCGCCGCCGGTTACATTATCAACGACTACTACGACGTTAAGATCGACTACATTAACAAACCCGATCGCGTGGTCATCGGCAAAACGATCACGCGACGATACGCTATCCTCTTTCATGTGCTGTTGTCCCTTATGGGTATCTCGCTCGGCATGGTGATTCACTGGAAGATCGGACTCATCAACGCGTTTTCAGTTTTCCTGCTTTGGCTTTATTCCAACTCACTGAAGCGCTTGCCGTTTGTGGGCAACGTGACCGTCGCGGTATTAACCGGTCTCTCGATTCTTGTAGTTGATTTCCTGTATCAGGCATCCAACCCGCTCATTTTCATCTACGCCTTGTTCGCATTCTTTATGACGCTGATACGGGAAATCGTCAAAGATATGGAAGACCTTAAGGGCGATAATACATTCGGATGCAAAACGCTTCCGATCGTTCTGGGCGTTCGCAAAACGAAGATTATCATCTATATTATCCTCGCCTTGTTCGGGGGAATCGTCGTTATTCTAAATTACTTCTACCGGGCCTTGCCGTTCGACTATTATGTCCTCTTTCTTTTTGGCCCCCTCGTTTTTCTGCTTTACCGTCTGATCCGGGCTGACATGAAGCGGGATTACCGTGTATTGAGCAACATCAGCAAAGTAATTATGCTGCTGGGCATCCTGAGTATGGCTTTCATCTAGGCTGCGTGTTATTTTTGCGCGATGAACAAGAACAGGATCGCCATCCTTGCATCGGGTAGCGGAACGAACGCTGAACAGATCATCCGCTATTTCGAGGATCATGGTTCGATTGACGTCGCGCTGCTGCTCAGCAACAACCCCAGGGCTTATGCGCTTACACGGGCAACGAATCTCGGAGTTCCTGCAAAGGTTTTCAACCGTGTCCAGTTTTACGAAAGCTCCGAAGTAGTTGGATGGCTTGAGGAAGCAAAAATCACGCACATCGTTCTGGCCGGTTTTCTATGGCTTGTGCCTTCGAATCTTATCGAAGCATTCCGAAACAGGATCATCAACATTCATCCGGCATTGCTCCCACAATTCGGCGGCAAAGGGATGTTCGGCATGAAAGTTCACGAAGCCGTGCGCGCCTCGGGAAACAGAAAAAGCGGAATCACGATCCATCTTGTGAACGAGCATTACGACGAGGGTGCAATCCTGTTTCAATGTGAATGCGAACTCGAAGAAAACTGTCCGGCGGAAACCATCGCCGAAAAGGTTCACGCACTCGAGTATGCGCATTACCCGCGTGTCATCGAGAAATGGATATTGGAGAATCGATAAAGATCCGATTGACCATCGTTACGGTTGCGGCTTCCTGGCGAGTTCAATTAGTTCAAACTCCGTTGATCGCGGCATTCTGGCAAAGACTTCCTGGAGGAATTCTCCCGGAGTGGCCATCTTGCGTTTCTCAATGTCAATCCACGCCCCATCAACTGTGAGGGTTGCCGCCAGGGTGTCATCACCTTTTATTAACCGGTGCCTGAAACTCCAGCGACCGTAATCAATTGTCGCTTTCACAAGTTCGGCCGTGATCACCAAACGGTCTTCAAAGTGGATTTCTCTTCTGAACACCGCTTCCTCACGCAATAATACGGGCCCGATCTTGTGTTGCTGCAAGTGTTCGATCGACAGACCGAACTTTGTGAATAACGCCATTCGACAAAGTGCACCGTAATCGTAATAAACAGAATGACGGAGATGTCGATTCGCATCGATGTCGGACCAGCGCAACTGCAGGGGGAGTGTAAATTCTTTCATGTCTAAATGCATGGAAACACTAACGCATTTCGCAATAAACAGTTTTGGTTGTTATGGCGTGTTGATCTCGTTGAATGGACCGTCATTGTTCTCGGTCCAACTCATGGGGTACTTGTCATCGACATACGCAAGTGCATCTTCAGTGACGTACAGCGGCCGGAACGTATCGATCATCACCGCAAGCTCATGTGTTTCCTTCACGCCAATACTCTTTTCAACCGTCCCGGGATGCGGCCCGTGCGGAAGTCCGCCGGGATGCAATGTGAATGAACCCCGTGAAATACCCTTGCGACTCATGAAGTTGCCCTCGGCATAATACAACACTTCATCGCTGTCGATATTGCTGTGATTATACGGCGCAGGGATCGCCAGCGGATGATAATCAAATAATCGTGGTACAAAGGAACAGATGACGAAGTTGTGCGCCTGAAACGTCTGATGTACCGGCGGCGGTTGATGTATTCTCCCGGTCACCGGTTCGAAGTCGTGGATGGAAAACGCATAAGGCCACAGGAATCCGTCCCAGCCTACGAGGTCACACGGACTGTTTTCATACACGTACTGATGGAGATAGCCCTGCTTTTTTATCTTAACAAGGTAATCACCTTTCGCCGATTCCGTTACCAGTTCCAGCGGGGGACGAATATCGCGCTCACAATAGGGTGAGTGTTCCAGCAACTGTCCGAGCTGGTTACGGTACCGCTTTACGGTCTCGACCGGCGACGCAGACTCGATGATGAGCAGTCGGAGGGGGCCATCATTGAACTCAAAACGGAAAATTACGGTGCGCGGAATGACGACATAGTCGCCCTGCTTCACTTCGAGTTTTCCAAACGGTGAGATGAGTGTTCCGCTGCCATCGTGAACAAAGATTACCTCATCACCTTCCGCGTTCTTGTAATAAAAATCCATCTTTCGCTGCGATGGCGAGCAGATTGCTATGGAGCAGTCGCTGTTTGTGAGCAGTACTTTTCGTGCCGAGATAAAATCGTCGCCGGTAGTTTCAACCTTCGTTGTGTTCAGGTGGGTCTGTCGCAGCGCATACTCCTTCAACGGCTTCGCTATGCATGGGACGGGGTCGAGTATTTTCTTTATTCGCGTCGGCGGGTGAACATGATACAGGGTCGAATATATTCCCGAGAATCCTTCCGAACTAACGACTTCTTCCTTGTAGAGGCTGCCGTCGGGCTGGCGGAACTGGATATGACGTTTAGGT
>CBKWFZ010000130.1:0-8008 GCA_966673785.1 uncultured bacterium | reverse complement strand
TTTTCAGTTTTTTGTTGGGTTATCGGTAAATGATGTAAACGTTATTCCAGCCGTCAATTTCATTCTGGTCATGTCCTTTTAAAGACAGCCGCGCGGCTTTGTGGAACGTTCGCATCATTCGGAAATACGTTGACCGATTTCGCCGCATGTAATGAAAATAGCGGATGATGAATTTTTTAACCACAGGCAGGGTCCATGATATACCCATACCGTTGACAGCAAAGAAGCGTTCAACATTGAATTTTACAGGTAATCTGTACGTTTAAACTCGCATAGCCGTTTTACACATTTAACGTTTTCGAAATCTTTAGCAGTAACACATGTCAAAATCAACCTATATATCGCTGCTCCTGACAGGGGTAGCGTTGGGCTGTGGTGACGAGGTAAACTCGGAAAAGACCACCCTTCCCGTTTCAAGACTCATTTCGTCGGAGAAGGTGAGTTCGATAAAACTCGACGACCTGACCACGTTGGCCGGACTGGCCGGCCAGCAGTCGGTTGCGTCGATGATAAAATACGGAGTCGATAGCTACCGGCTCGTTTATTCCACTACACTTGGCAAAGACGTGATAAACGCATCGGGCGTCGTATATATCCCCCGTGATATGCGGATACCGGCTCCGATGATTTCGCTCCAGCACGGAACGACATTCGTAAAAGATCGCGCACCCAGTACCAGCGGCGATTTCTCCGGAATGGAATACTTTGCCGCCGCCGGGTACATCGCCCTGATGCCCGACTATATTGGCTATGGCACATCGGCTGAACTTTTTCATCCGTATTACGACGAAGCAGCTTCGGCTACTACCGTAATCGATTTTATCAAAGCTGCGCGTGAATTCCTGCAGCAGGATAGCGTGGCATTCAACGATAAGCTGTTTCTCGCGGGTTATTCTGAAGGCGGTTATGTGTCCCTCGCCGCAGCGCGTGAACTTGAAAACAATCCCGCACACAAGCTTACCGTTACGGCGGTAGCTGCTGGTGCCGGCGGATATAATCTGAAGCACATGCTTGAAAGCGTGACCTCCGGTCGGTATTACAGTTACCCGGCCTACCTTGCATTCGTGCTGATAGCGTACAATGAAACGTATGACTGGAACCGGCCGCTTACCGACTTCTTCCGGGAACCGTATGCAACCGCGCTTGAAACTCACTTCAACGGCGAGTATGACGGATGGCAGATCAATTCGCGCCGCACCACAGATGTCACCCGGTTACTGAACCCGGAATTTTTAGCCGATCTTGGGAGCACCAATGGTGAAGCGGAATTAAAGGCTGCGCTGAGCAGAAACAGCGTCGAAGGCTGGAACACAAACATTCCGATACGTCTGTATCACGGGACCCGCGACGAGATTATTCCGGCTTCTAATTCAGAAACGACGCTTGCGGAATTCCGGAAGACCGGAAGTGAGGACGTTTCGCTTACGCTGATACCCGGCGGAACCCATGGGAGCAGCTTTCTTCCGATGGTCCGGCAGTTCGTCCCATGGCTGGAGACATTTCGTAAATGATGCTCATGAATATGCGATATACACTAATCCTTTTCATCGCGCTGATGGCGGGTTGTAATCCTGTAAAATCGGTGCGCGAGGCTCTCGTAGCAAAAACTCCGTATGAAAAATATATCCGGAAGCTTGAGGATGCGGACCTCCGTGACCGGCCGATGGTCGCCGAATGGCTCGCCGCCGGTGAACGTGCAATGGATGATTCCGTATTCATTCAGCTTCCGTTGACGGAGAGCGGGCAGTTCCTGTCGCACCGGCCTGAAGCGCGATCCTACACGTTCACCGCGATGGACGGCCAGGTTCTGAAGGTCAACGGCTTGACTACCGCAACCGCGAACGCGCGCGTGTTCATGGATATTTTCACCCTTGAAGACGGTGAATGGAAACATCAGACATCAGCCGATTCAACCCTCTCGTTGAGTCATGAATTCAGTCGGAATACAACGTGTCTTCTCCGGATTCAGCCGGAACTGTTGGTGAACGCATATTACAGCATATCCGTCAGCCTTACGCCGGTATTGATCAATCCGGTGTCCGGTGCATCCAATCGTTCCATCCAGAGCTTTTATGGTGATTCACGCGACGGCGGAAGGCGATCGCATGAGGGCGTTGACATCTTTGCCAGAAAAGGAACTCCGGTCATCGCCCCGGCCGATGGTATCGTTTCCCGCACAGGCATTACGAGACTCGGCGGCAAGGTGGTGTGGATGTACGACCGAAAAAGACAACACTCCTATTACTTTGCTCATCTTGATTCGCAGCACGTAACGCCCGGGATAAGCGTCAAACAGGGGGATACGCTCGGTACCGTTGGAAATACCGGGAATGCCAGGTTCACACCTCCCCATCTCCACTTTGGAATCTATCAGGCTCGTAGTAAAGACCCCCTTTACTACATCCGAACCCTTGATGTGGCCGGACCAGCGGTTATCGATACAGCCTTCAGGATCAATGTTTACAGGATTGCCGGCAATAACCAGCGACTCAAGTCCGGCCCTAATGACAAAACCGTAGACATCTCTGTTCTTCCAAAAGACGCTTATGTGAGAGTAGTGGCCAGGTCGGGAGACTGGTACCGGGTCGCTTTGGCCAATCACAGTGAAGGGTACCTCCCCTTGCGTTCTGTCGTGCCGGCTACACATGGAAAAACGAAGAAGTTGTCGGAGGAAAAATCAGTAACACTATATGCGCGTAACGAAAGCACCATTATGAATTATCTGCCGAAAGACACGCTTGTTGAAGTATTGGCGAACGCAGACGGGTACGAGTACGTTCGGATGCCGGATGGAACTCATGGATGGATCACCATCCAGTGAAGTTATGCGGTCTTCACCTGAAAAAGAGAATTCTCGTCAGCCTCGATAAACCGTGTCACATCGCAAAACGCCGCGGTAAGTACCGTTGTTTGTTCATCCCGTCGTTCCATCCGCACCTGGACAAGGATTCTGCGGGTTCCGTTATTTTTTGTCATGATGTTGAATAGGCGAATAGCCTCGCCCCTTTCCAGTACTGTTCGCTCAAACGCGTCTTTCTGTTCCGGGTTTCCACATTCAACCATATCCAGCCAGAACCAGGGTTTGGAAAGCACGTTATCATCAGTTCCAAAAACTTCACGCTTACCTTCAATATCGAAACTTACCCCGGCGGGTGTAATCGCATATGTACAGACTAACTCACGAAAGACTGACAGAATCGACTGCAGGCTAGCGTAGCTGTCCTGTAAGCGTTCGTTCGCGGCTGCAACCTTGCGATTGACACTTTGCAACTGCTCATTGACAGCGATCAGTTCGTTGTTTACATGCTCTGTCTGACTCGCGCGATAAGCCAGCTCCTCATTTTCGCGCTCGAGGTACGTGGTTCGTAAATTGACCTGGTGCAGCAGCTTTCGGTTCATTTCACTTACCTGCTGCTGCAGCAATGTTTTCTCGCTCACGTCAAGGAACGTAACCACCAGTGCGCCCTGATACGCTTGCCGCGAGATCATCACCTCAGCCGGAAATACCTTTCCCGACGAATGTCGAAACTGCCAGACGCCAGGCTGTTCCATTCCTGTGGTCATGAACAGCTGCAGCTGCTGAAGGCTTGTATCATTTTCCGAAACGACAAGATGCCGCAGGAAACGGGAACCGGTTTCGCTGCCAGGTGGGCCGAATAACTGAAGCGCAGCTCCATTCATTTTAATAACCCGAAACGAATCCTTGCTGATCACGGCCATGGGAACCGGGCTCGTGTTAAACACACTTTCGATCCCGTCTTTGGCCGATGCAACCTTGGCGGAAGACTTGTGCATCATAACGAAAATGACGGCACCGCTTGCTCCGACAAAGAGCAGGCCTGTCAGTATGTGCAGATCGGGGATCGGGATAGAAAGTTTTTCACCAAGCACATCCAACAGAAAATCAGCAAGCAGAGTCCATAAGATTCCGGCAACAACAAATATCATTGTTATCGACACCTCACGGCCGGGATATCCCGAACCTCCAACTTCCTCCCTGTGCTTGTTCACCCTTTTCACCTTATCCACTCAAATCACGAATCAAAGTAAGACATATTTTATATCGACCGCACATGCTCTGGTCACTTGATTTGAGATTGTTCTCAGGTATGTAATATTTTCGACGGTTAGGCGAAACATACGCCTGACAACACTGTCGGTACGTCTTTCTGCAGAGACGGAAATCGAAAACCCGAAAAACAAGGGCGCGGAAGACCAGCCTTTTTGACCGGAAAGAGAAACATCCTTACGGGAACTCCTGCGATTCAAAAAATGATATAAGCGGTTATGTACCGGATTCGAACTCTTTGTAAATTCATCTTCCAACCCAAACCATATGAGGCGCACCTTTCCTATCCTCGTCCTGCTTTGTGCAGGTTTTGCGAGTCAAAGTCAAACAACACAAAAGCCTGTCCTTCATGGCAAACACTGGATGGCAATCACCGGCAAACCATTGGCTGCGACTGCGGGAGCGATGATGTTCAACAAAGGAGGAAACGCTGTTGATGCAGCGTGCGCCATGCTTGCCGCCACATGCACGATGTGGGATGTGCTCAGTTGGGGCGGTGAAACACAGGCGCTTATCTATAATCCGAAGACCGGAAAAGTGATCGGCATCAACGCATGCGGTATTGCTCCCACCGGCGCCACAACGGAGTTCTTCAAAGGCAAAGGGATGAACTATCCGCCGGAATTCGGACCGCTTGCTGCAGTGACACCGGGAACCCCGGGAGGATTGTGCACGATGCTGGCCGAATACGGAACGATGAGTCTGAAAGATGTGCTCGCGCCGGCGATGCAGCTAGCCGATGGTTATCCGATTGAAGCGCAGACTGCGAACAGTATTGAGCGCAACAAGGACCGGATTAAAGAATGGCCGTACTCAAAATCGGTGTTTCTTCCGCACGCGGGCAAGGACCGCGAAGCGCCCGAGGCCGGCGAGATTTTCCGGCAACCTGAGTTGCTCGAAACACTGCGTAAGATGGTTGACGCCGAACAACAAGCGCTTAAAAAAGGAAAAAGCAGAAAGGATGCTATCTACGCCGCTCAGGAACGATTCTACAAAGGTGATATTGCCCGTGAGTTCGTGCGCGGTACACAGGAACAGGGCGGACTAATCACGATGGACGACCTCGCAAGATGGAAGGTAATCCAGGAGGAGCCGCTTAAGGTGAACTATAAAGGAATCGATGTCTACAAACTCGCACAATGGACGCAGGGGCCGATGATGCTGCAGGCGTTAAACATGCTGGAGAATGTTGACCTGAAAAGCATGGGCTTTAATTCGGCTCGTTACATCCACACGATCGTGCAGATTATGAACCTGACATTTGCGGACCGTGACTTCTATTACGGCGATCCGTACTTTGCCCCCGAGGAACCGATTAAGACACTATTAAGCAAGGAATACGCGAAGGCGCGTCTGAAAGACGTCAATTGGGAAAAGAACGATCCAAAAGCGGCACCGGGCGATCCCTATGCGCTTGAAGGAAAGGTGAACCCATACCTCGAATATCTTAATGCATGGAAACAGGCATCCACTGACAAACCCGTATCGCCGATAGATGAAGACTATCTTAACCGCGTCTTTCTGGGAACAACAAGTGTCGAGACGACTGATGAGGAAGGCTGGGTTGTATCGATTACGCCGAGCGGAGGCTGGATCCCGGCATGTATCGCCGGCAAAACCGGAATCGGTCTGAGTCAGCGGATGCAAAGTTTCGTGACCGACCCGAAGATGAATCCCTATAACGTTGTTGAGCCTGGAAAACGTCCACGCGTGACACTCACGCCAACGCTCGCGATGAAGGATGGCAAACCGTTCCTTTCATTCGCTGTACAAGGTGGCGATACGCAGGACCAGAATCTTCTTCAGTTCTTCCTTAACATGGTCGAATTCGGCATGAATGTTCAGGAAGCGGCGGAAGCGCCAAACGTAAACACGTACCAGTACTATCTTTCACTCGGCGATGAGGATCGGAAACCCAAGCCGGGGCAGATCCTCGTTCACGACAGTACGCCGCCCTATGTCAGGAAGGAACTTCGCGAAATGGGCTACCGTTTGATTTTTGATGACCGTACCTCGGGTCCAATCAACGCGATCTTTTTTGACTGGGAACACGGTTCATTCTGGGGTGGATCGAGTAATCATGGGGAGGATTATGGGATAGGGTGGTGATTGAAGTTTCAAGTTTAAAGAACGGCGCTTTATGCATGACAAAGTTGTCTCGAGACAGCGGGCTACTGGTTGCGTGCGATACTTAAAGGCTTCTTGTCAAATTCGCGGACACGCATTTCAAACCGAGGGCCAAAAGGCCCGCGCGACCGGGGCATACTGATTAAAATACTTTCATTGGACTCAGGCAGAAAGCCGGACCATTTGACCGGAGCGCTCCTCCCGGGACAATGCTAATCCGAATTCTAAAGAACAACAGTTATTATCGATATTTTTAAAAAGTGATGGACTACTTCCCGAATGAATTCTATCCTTTTAGTTACAGCTTTGATACTAGTCTCGGTAAATAACGGGATTAGTCAATCCAGCCCCGCATCTGAGCAGGAGCGCATCTTTTCCGAACTTATGTCCAGGACCGATGAAACTATTGCAACACTGCAAAACCATGTTTCGGAAATTCAGAGCATGCTCCAGAAAGATCTGGCCGAGAAAGGAATGCCGGTTGATGCTCAGTCAACGTATGACTCAGCCCTTGAGATTTACACGACGTTCATGAACTTTAACGAAAAATACATGAACCAACTCGAGGCAAATAAACTTGAGTATTCGGAATCGGGACGAGAAAATTTTGTTTTTGATCTCAGCCAGGAAAAAGGGTTATCGAAATATTTCACGAGCTCCGATGCTTTCTTTAAAGCGAGAATGAGAACAATATCCGAGATCACGAGAAAGAAGTAGCATCGTTTCTATTTCATTCTTGGCCCTTTGCTCACAATTACAATCTCCTCAAACTTGATTATAGTGCTCGTCAACGTCTTGATGTCATCGATTAAACCATCCTGAACAACAGAAAAAACGAAAAGCCGGATAAAAGTTAATCCGGCTGAACTTCAATCACTTCGAATTTCACACTTGTGGTCTCACCGGGAATCGAACCCAGATCTAGAGTTTAGGAAACTCCTATTCTATCCGTTGAACTATGAGACCTGTTTTGGCGTACCAAAAGGGACGGCAAAGATAAAATTTTAACCGAAAAAAGCAGCGAATTTCCCCTTTCTTCCGCCCATTGCTGCCTGAACTGACGCAGAACCACAATTACCGTCCCCTGGCCTGCTGTTCCACCCTCTGCTCCGCGGGTAAGAAATTCACAAAATACACCAATAACAAATGCTGCCAGCCCCGGTTTTTACAGAAACACTTTTGAATATGGAAGAAATCACCAAAACCGAAACGCTCAGAACTTTCAAACACGCTAAAATATCACGTGTTTCCACCCAACCCGAAACGGTCATCGTCGAAGCTACCGAAAGCTATATACCCTTGGAAAGCTTCAAGGAGATCTTTTCGTTCATCGGGGAAGTCGCTGTAAAATCACGAATCGCAAAACTGATTTTTGATAAACGTAAGCTCACTGTATTTCACCAGCCATCCATGGAATGGTACTTCACGGAATGGAAAGAAAAAATGTTTGGCCTCGGACTCAAAACGCACCGTAAGATTCTTCCGGATGACCGGATCTTTAAAGAAAGCGTTAAGATCGGGCGCGATAAGATCAACAAACTTTATCCCGACCGCAAGTTTCACCAGATGGACATCAAATATACTGCAACGGTCGAAGAGGCAATCGCTCAATAACAGCGGCGAAGTAATCAGGAAGGGGGTGCATGCATCCCTTTTCCCTTTTGAAGGGGAATCGCCAACGTAAAGCAGGTGTTACCGGGAGCGCTGGTCAGCGAAATTTCACCACCGAATCTTTCCAGTAATGTTTTCACCACGTACAACCCGAGCCCCGGCCCTATTGAGCGGACCGATCCCCGGTAACACATTTCGAAT
>CBKWFZ010000129.1:0-8037 GCA_966673785.1 uncultured bacterium | reverse complement strand
ATTTCACTTTATCGATCTTACCCGTGTGGAGAATGTACACGCCGTACTCAATGAGAAGACGCGGCTGTTCTGGCTTGAAACACCGACGAACCCGCTGATGAACATCGTCGACATCAAAGCCATTACGGATCTTGCAAAGAAAAAAGGCAACATCATTGTGGCGGTTGACAACACCTTTGCGTCGCCATTCCTTCAGAATCCGCTTGATCTTGGCGCCGATATCGTAATGCATTCGGTGACAAAATACCTTGGTGGTCACTCGGACGTGGTTATGGGAGCGCTCGTGGTTAACGACGAGACACTGTACAAGGATCTCGCGTTCATCCACAATTCGTGCGGTGCAGTCCCCGGCCCGCAGGACAGCTTTCTGGTTCTTCGCGGAATCAAGACACTGCATCTTCGCATGGAGCGTCACTGTTTGAATGGACGCCGGATCGCGGAATACCTTCGCCAGCATCCGCTGATCGGCAAGGTGTACTGGCCCGGGTTTGAAGATCACCCCAATCATTCAATCGCCAAAAAGCAGATGCGCGATTTCGGAGGTATGCTTTCCTTTACGCTCAAGAACGACGATATGGGCAAGGCGACGCGGATGATGGAAAGCGTCGAATTGTTTTCGTTGGCGGAATCACTCGGCGGTGTTGAATCACTGATCAATCATCCGGCATCAATGACACACGCCAGTATTCCAAGAGAAGAAAGGATGCGGAGCGGACTCGTTGACTCGCTTATCCGGCTGAGCATCGGCGTAGAGGATTCAGAAGATCTGATCGCCGACCTTGAACAGGCACTGGCCAGAGTGTGAGCGCAGTAATCAATCAAACAAGGAGAGGTCGCTGGATGCGATCTCTTTTTGTTTTGAACCTCCTGGTTCACGCGATTTTGTTATCCGGCCGGCTTTGTTATTTTTATTCTGCCTTTTTGTGTAATGGAAGATAGCAAGCTCAAACAACTCTTCAGTTTGCCCGTAATCGTCGCGGCGCTCGGGTATTTTGTCGACATCTACGATCTGCTTTTGTTCAGCATCGTTCGAAGATCAAGTCTTACTTCGCTTGGCGTCCCGGAGGCGTCACTATTCGATACAGGCGAGTTCCTGCTGCAGGTCCAGATGGTGGGTCTGCTAGTCGGCGGGATTATCTGGGGCGTTATGGGCGATAAGCGCGGGCGTCTTTCCGTGTTGTTCGGATCGATACTGTTGTACTCGCTGGCCAATATTGCGAATGGTTTTGTTACCACCGTGCCCCAATATGCAGTGCTGCGGTTCATCGCCGGCGTTGGCCTTGCCGGGGAACTTGGTGCGGGAGTGACGCTGGTATCGGAAATACTTGCGCCTAAAGTTCGCGGATGGGGTACCACCATTATCGCAACCGTAGGCCTTATGGGTGCCGTGCTGGCAAACGTAATCGCCAAAAACTACGCCTGGCAAACCGCCTACTTCATCGGCGGAGGACTCGGGCTGTTATTGCTGATCGCGCGTGTTAGCATTCTGGAGTCAGGAATTTTCCTGCGAACCGTCGAAAAGACCATTTCCCGGGGAAACTTCTTCCTTTTATTCCGCGATCGCGGGCGGTTCAGGAAATTCATGGGCTGTATTTTCATCGGCCTCCCTATCTGGTACGCCATCGGTATCCTGATTACGTTTTCTCCCGAGTTCGCCGTCGCCCTGGGGCTGGGCGAGATCCAGGCGGGTGACGCTGTGATGATCAGTTATCTCGGCCTCGCCGCTGGCGATCTCACCAGCGGTTTTTTGAGCCAAACCTTTCGTTCGCGAAAATCAATTGTCCGGCTGTTCATTTTCCTTACACTGATTTTTATCATAACCTTCCTGTTTTTGCCGGTCCGGACCACGGGATTCTTTTTTATCGCCTGTTTTGCAGTTGGCTTTGGTATTGGCTACTGGGCCCTGTTCGTAACCATCGCTGCGGAACAATTTGGCACGAATCTGAGGGCGACGGTTGCCACCTCGGTTCCGAACTTCATCCGCGGAACAGTCGTCCCATTAACACTGATGTTCAAGTTCTTGCGGACCGAAATCGCATCGGCGTCAGGAGGAATTGACGCAAAACATACAGGTCTTATTTATGGCGCGCTGATCGTCGGCATTTTTACAATAATTGTGGCTTTTTTGTCTCTGCGTGCAATTGACGAGACTTTTGGCCGCGACCTCAATTTTGAAGAAGATGAGACGTGAGCTGTAACAACTGGTTCGCCATTCCGTTAACGAACTGGCGTGATTTACAGCCACTTTTTTTATTTTTGAACTTACGTCGTCCTTTAGTAGTGAAATACCTTATTCTGATCGTTTTTGCGGGTACTACATTCCTGGCATCAGCTCAAAATCTGGAATTGATCCAGAAATTGAAGGCGGACCTCCGGACGGCGGAAGGTATTCAGCGATTTGAACTATTGAAAGATCTGGCCTGGGAATACCGGTGGGCTTACCCTGACAGCACCATCGAATATGCCAGTAAAGCGTACGTTCTTGGTCAAAATCTCAAGCTGACGAAGGATATCGCCGAACCACTCAACTTCATCGGCGTTGCCTATAACTACAAAGGAGACCGGATCCAGGCATACGAATATTACGACCGGGCACTCAAAATCTCAACATCACAAGCTGATTCGGTTCAGGTAGCCTACTCCAATAACAACCTTGGACGGCTCTTTTTCGAACAAGGGGTTCTCTCACGCTCCTACGAATACTTCACACAGTCACTTACCATCTTCCAGCATATCGGGGATTCTTCAGGCCTGGCCTACACCTACCAGAGTCTTGCTAACCTGTATAAGCTTCAGCGAGACTTTGTGAAGGCCGAGAGAAACTACCTCAAGGCTTATGAATTCCGCCTGGAGCTAGGCAACACCCGCGACATCATGTCGGCACTGGGACAGTTGGGACGGCTATACCAGGATAACGGCGATCACAAGAAGGCGCTCCATTACCTGCACCTTGCAGATTCGGCCGGACAAGTGATTCACGACGAAATCAACCTGGCAGAAATCAAAACCCTGATTGCGAACAGCTATCACCACCAGCAAAAGCTGAATGAGGCCGAGGCCATCTGCGCCGAAGGACTGGATGTGATCGTTAAGGTGAACAACGTGCGTATGCTTCCTCAGGCGTATCTAACCATGGGGCAGATCAAATTCAGTCAGACCAATCTCCGTGAAAGCAGGAAGTATTTCATGCTGGCGCTCAAGATCGCGAACGAAATCAAGGACCTCAATTCAAAAATGGAGGCCCACCTATGGTTATGGAAGCTTTCTGAAAAGGAAAACAATCAAGCAGAGGTGCTTCGCAATCATAACCAGTATCTCATCCTGAAGGATTCGGTGAAAGACCTCGACGTCGCACGTCAGGTGGAGCGGCTTCAGTTCGAAATCGAGATCGGAAAAAAGGAGCAGGAGAACGAACTTCTGAAAGCACACCAGGCAAGGAACGACGCCATCATTCAGCAGCAACGACTTCAGAACATTATCCTTATTGTCGTGCTGGCGTCCATCAGCTTGCTGGTGTTGGTTCAATACATCGCTATACGCAAACGTCAGACCATTAACCGCAAGCTTGCCGAACAAAACCAGTTCATCCAGAAACAGCGTCAAGAGATCATCGACCAGAATGAGAAGCTGCAAAAGCGCAATCAGGAACTGTCGGATCTGAACTATGAAAAAGACACTTTGATGAGCATCGTGGCGCACGACCTGAAGTCGCCGCTAAACCGCATCAACGGAATGGTTGAGATCATGGAACTGGAGGGTGGACTCACATCTGCGCAACGCATGTATCTCCAAATGACAAAGGAGGCTACCCGCTCGGGACTCGACCTGATCAAGGATCTTCTGGATGTACACATGTTGCAGGAAAACACCGTTCCGAATTTCACGGTATTTGATATCAGCGAGTTCCTCCTCGAAAAATGCAAGGAGTTCGAGCCGGGCGCCGAGTCGAAGAACATCCATCTGAGCATCGCGCGCGTCGAGAACGAGCAGATCAATCTGGATGCGAATTACCTGAGCCGGATCGTGGACAACCTGCTTTCCAACGCGATCAAGTTTTCACTGCCCGACTCAACGGTTACCATTTCTGCGGGCAGGGATGCCGATACGTTCTGGATTTCCGTCAAGGATCAGGGCCCCGGATTCAGTCAGCGGGACCGCGACATGCTGTTTCAGAAATTCAAAAAGCTTAGTGCCAGGCCAACCGGCGGCGAATCTTCAAACGGCCTCGGACTGGCGATCGTAAAAACGCTTGTTGATCGCCTGAACGGTACGATAGAACTCGTGAGCGAGCCTGACAAGGGCAGCGAGTTCGTTGTAAAACTTCCGCTTATGCCGGCCAACGCCGAGGTCATGACCAGCCATTCAATCTGATTTCCGGTTCAGCCGGAACCTCCTGCTTTTTTCACCGCCCGTACACCGCCATTCACCTACACTGCTCTGTTGGTGGCCTATTACCGCTCATCGAAAAGTCCGGTTGCACGTACATTTGAATATAAATCACACACAAATGGAAACGCAGAGCAAAATCTATCCGAATTCGAACCCTCAGTCATCGCAGCCGCGCAAAGATTCGCGTCCTCCGGATAATGGACGTCTTTGGGGTGGACTGGTTATCGTGATTGTCGGCGGAATCCTGCTTGCGCGCCAGGTCGGTGCCGATATTCCGTCCTGGGTTCTCAGCTGGCCCATGCTCCTGATTGGTGTTGGTCTCTTCATCGGCGTACGTCATTCGTTCCGCAACCCCGGCTGGGTGGTACCGGTAATCATTGGAACGGTGTTCCTCGTCGACCGATACTATTACGATTTTGACGTAATGAAATATTTCTGGCCCGTCTTTATCATCGGTATAGGACTCTTCATGATTCTCAAATCGCGTAGCAAATCACACAGCGATTGGAACGTCCAGGTACAGGAAGGCAGCGAGGATGTGCTTGATACCGTGACAATCTTTGGTGGCGTCAAAAAGAACATTATTTCAAAACAGTTCAAAGGCGGCGAGGCTGTCACCGTTTTCGGCGGCACTGAACTTAACCTCATGCAGGCCGACACGCAGGACAGGATTGTACTGGAGCTTGTGCAGGTGTTCGCCGGAGCGAAGCTGATCGTACCGCCACACTGGAAGATCCAGACCGACGAGATGGTTACAATCTTCGGCGGACTAAATGACAAACGCCCCGTGGTCGCACAGACTGCTGAAGACAACAAGGTGCTAATCCTGAAAGGAACCTGCATCTTCGGCGGTATCGACATCAAGAGTTACTGACCTCTCTTTAAACCAAAAGACCCAAATCCAAACCCGAATATATGAACTGGTACATAGCAAAAATAATCTTCGGTATTACCGCTCAGAATACGGAACACAAACCTCAGTTTGACGAGCAGCTTCGCCTTGTAATGGCAAACTCCCAGGAGGAGGCATTTATGAAGGCACGGATCATTGGAATCCGCGAAGAAGACGCGTTCGTAAACGACAGGAATAATGTAGTAAAATGGGAGTTTATAAACGTTGCCGACATTACGCATCTGGAAAAGATCGAAGACGGAGCGGAGATTTACTCACGCATATATGAGATGGAAGAAGGTGACGATCACATTCATTATGTTCATCAAAAAGCCATAACATTGCGTCTGAATTCCAGACCTATCTACTGATTCCGTGTCCGTGACCAAAATACCATACCGGGTTTTCCTGGCGCAGTATGCCGCGTGGTGGATCGGCTCGATCATCCTTCAGACGCTGATCCTACACCACACCGCGGGTGTCAGCTGGGCGTTGTCGCTACAGGATGCCGCGATCACAAATGTCGTGCTTGCATTTGCCGGAATTGAACTGGTGATTGTCATGCGTCACTATCAGCCGAGACAATCGCTTCGATTTGTATGGAGTGTTGTAATCACGGCTGCGTGTACCGCATTCATCCAATGGATACTTGGAAAAGCTATCGACGATCCGGAATACATCGCTTTCGTAGACCGCTGGATCATTGTGCGTGGTGTATTCGCCTGGTTGTTGATCAGCTTCATTACCGTGGCAAGCTGGATGTGGTTCTACATGAATGAGCAGCAGGAGATTCAAATGCGTAACGCAGACACCGAGAAACTTGCCCGTGAGACAGAGCTGACGATGCTGAGGCAGCAACTGCAACCTCATTTCCTGTTCAACAGCCTGAATTCCATTAGTGCATTAGCGGGATCCAAACCCGAAGAAGCCCGGCGGATGATCCAGCAGCTGTCAGACTTCCTTCGGGGAACGATACGCCGGAATGATCAATCCATGATCACACTGGATGAAGAACTCGCGCACCTTCAGTTGTACCTCGATATTGAAAAGGTTCGTTTTGGCCACCGCCTCAGGACCGTCGTCGACAAAGATGAAGACGCAGTCCTGCTTAAACTTCCGGCCTTATTGCTTCAACCCCTCGTGGAGAACGCGATCAAGTTCGGACTTTACGATACCATCGGTGAGATCACCATCAGTATTCATGCCGCGCGCGACGGCAATTTCCTCCGGATCAAAGTGGAAAATCCCTTCGATCCGGCGACCGCGCCACCAAAGAAGGGAACCGGTTTCGGCATCAGTTCAATACAACGCAGGTTGTATCTTCTCTTCGGAAGAAATGACCTGCTGACAACAAAACAAACAGGAACAATTTTCACCACAGAAGTTCGTATCCCGCAACCATGATCAGTACTATACTAATTGACGACGAGCCATTGGCGAGAACAATAACCAGGGAGTACCTCCAGCACTATCCCGAGATCTCAATTGTAGCTGAGTGTAACGATGGATTCGAAGGGGTCAAAGCGATTGCGCAGCATAAACCGGATTTGATTTTCCTCGACATCCAGATGCCTAAGATCAACGGATTTGAAATGCTTGAATTGCTCGATCCCTGTCCCGCGGTGATCTTTACGACTGCATTTGACGAATATGCTATCAAGGCCTTTGAGGCGCATGCTGTGGACTACCTGTTAAAACCGTATAGCAGGGAACGCTTCGACAAAGCGATGCAGAAGTGGTTCGCGCAACGCCATCAGGCTGAGCCCGCCGTAAAGACACTGATTGAAGATGTACGTCAGCCGGAAGAAAGGAACAGAATCGTTGTGCGGGAATCAGGAAACATCAGGATCATTCCCGTGCACGAGATCCACTACCTCGAGGCCTATGATGACTACGTGAAGATCCACACCCAGAAGGAGATGTTTCTGAAGAAGAAGACCATGAGCTTTTATGAAAACTCCCTCGATGCAGACCAGTTTATTCGTATCCACAGATCGTACATCATTCAGCTCGGACAAATTACGCGGATTGAACCGCTTGAAAAGGACAGTCATGTCGTTCTACTTAAAAGTGGCACGAGGCTTCCGCTGAGCAAGAGCGGTTACGCGCGCCTCCGCAAGGTTCTGGACATGTGATCAATTCCGGCTAAGCCTGATATCGGCACCGGCGGCTGAAAGCTGAGCAACCTTATTCACAAAACTGTCGGTTATCCGGCGGGGTACCTGAAGGCGCATCCGGCATGAATCGGTAAAATCCTGTTCGAGAATGTGCAGATCATATTCACGGATCAAACGCATTACCGGCGTGGTTTCATCATATCCGTAATGGAGCGTTACATCGTCGACGATCTGCATGTCAACCGAGCCTGCATCGTCCAGGGCAAGCGAAGCCGCAGCCTTGTACGCGGCGATGAGACCACTCACACCCAGCTTGGTGCCACCAAAATAGCGGACCACGACCACGAGTGCGTCGGTAAGGTCACGTGAGCGAAGCTGTCCGAGAATGGGATCGCCAGCCGAGTGGTTCGGCTCACCATCGTCGAAAGCGCGAAACTGCTTTTTGTCAGGTCCAAGTGTCCACGCAAAACAATGATGACGGGCATCAAAGTATTCTTTACGAAGGAGATCGAGCTGAACCTTGATTTTATGCTCATTGGAGACAGGAAAGGCGAACGAAAAAAATTTGCTGTTCTTTTCCTTATAAAGCCCTTTTCCGGCCCGCAGCAGGGTTCGATACGAAAACTGGTCGGTGTCCAT
>CBKWFZ010000128.1:0-8105 GCA_966673785.1 uncultured bacterium | reverse complement strand
TCAAGGTTATTCAGGAGGTTATAACGCTGACCGTATTCGTCGTGTTTTCCCTTGTATTTTTCCGGAACGAAACATTCCGCGTAAATCACCTGATCGGATTCGGATTTCTGATCCTGGCCGTCTACTTCATATTCAAGAAGTAGTTATCCGACGTCGCCGGGTCGCGTTTTCCAGCGTTCATGCATCCAGACCCATTGTTCCGGATGCTTGCGAATGATCGATTCCGTCAGGTTGGTGAGCATTTGCGTATTCTGATGAATGTCAGCTTCTTCGTTACCGGTAACCGTGAGCTGGACCTCCGGGAGTATTACCATGTGTTGCTTCCAATCCTTACCAAGATGAATATAGGTTGGAACGACCGCCGCCCCGGTCTTCAACGCGAGCACGGTAACGCCCACCGGCGTCGATGCAGGAATTCCAAAAAAGTCGACGAACGTACTCTTCACGCGTGTATCCTGGTCGATAAGCAAAGCGACAGAACCGCCTGACTTAAGCACCTTGATTAGCCGGAACGTTTCCTTACCGCGTTCAATAGCCACCGCACCATACTTATTCCTGTATTCCCACAGCAATTCGTTCAGCCGTTCGTCCTTGAGCGGCGTGCCAATGATATTCGGATTGAGCCCTTTCAATGCCATCGTACTCACCTGAAGGTCGAAAGCTCCGACGTGACAAGTCAAAAATATCACACCTTTTCCCTTCGCATTTGCCTCCGTGAAATTCTCATAGCCCGTCACTTCAAGGAATTCCCCAAGCTGGTCCCACGTTTCGATGCGCGTGG
This sequence comes from uncultured bacterium, assembly GCA_966673785.1. Taxonomy (GTDB): domain Bacteria; phylum Bacteroidota; class Bacteroidia; order Cytophagales; family Cyclobacteriaceae; genus Ohtaekwangia. The sequence continues at coordinate 7,324 of CBKWFZ010000128.1, read as the reverse complement.
CGCGAAGCATCTCACCGGTATTCATCGCCAGATATCTAAACACTTTCTTTGACAATGCTTTCATTTCAGCCGGAGTCTTTTCAGACTTGTATGCCATTGTCAGGTGTCGTTGTATAAGTGTCCGAGTCTGACTGGCAAAATAATATGCAATAAGCCCGATTAAACCGCAAAGCCGCAACCACAGTACCCTTGGCGTGATGCGGGAGAGTCCGATCAGCGCCGTGACAAACCGGTATACGATTGCATACCGAATTTTCCGACGGGTCTTTTTGCTCATCCTGAACATGGCGCGAAGATAACACAACGGCGATTTTTTTCGTTGTCGGAAAGTCGCCCGTGGCAGGAATCGTGACTATTTCCGGCATTACCATTAACTTGAGCGGACTGAATTAAACCGATTCATCTAGCGTATGAAGACGATTTACATTATCCGACATGCCAAATCGAGCTGGGACGACCCGGATTTAAGTGACTTTCAACGGCCGCTTAACGAGCGCGGTAAACGCGATGCTCCGCGCATGGGAAAACGTCTCAAGGAAAAGGACCTGCATCCCGATGTGGTGTTGTCAAGTCCTGCCAGGCGAGCGCTCTCTACGGCGAAGCGAATCTGCAAGGAGATCGGTTTTGAGAAGGCTAACATCCGGACTGACAGACGTCTTTATCATGCTGACGAAGAAGCGATACTTGCCGTGCTGCGCGAGATCCGTGACAAGCATGATCTGGCCTTTATATTCGGACACAATCCCGGACTGACGGATTTCGTCAATCTAATCGCACGGGATGACACGGATCTTTTCATTGACAATATTCCCACCTGCGGGGTCGTGGCGTTTACATTCGACGTGGAAAGCTGGACCGGAATAAACTGGAAATCGGGAACGATGATCCTTTACGATTTCCCCAAGAACAAGAACGACTAGCGCAGTAATGCGTCGGGTATATCCCAGACGCGTTTTTTAAGAATTCCCCATTCGTTGAACCGGTACCCTACAAGGATCTTAAAGGTACTGTTGGAGTTTGTCAGTTCGACATCGTTAAATCGGGTCGATCCGCCCTGGTTCCAGAATGCCATACCGCCGAAAATTCTATCGCCGTTATACCCGAGCGCGATCCGGGCGACGACCATCGGGCTGACATCGTTCCGGTGAGCGACAGGTCCGTTCTCACGTTCATAGGTGATCCAGTTATAACCGGGGCCGATTGCAAGTGTGCCGTTGAGAAAAAAGCCGCGGTAGATAAGATTGTACGTATATCCCGGAGCGGCGCCCATTAACGTCACATTGAATTTCTTAATCCCGGCAACACCCGGAAAGGCATCGATGTACGCATCACCGATAATTGCCGAATCGCCGGTAACCTTAAAGTTACGGAGTGACGCGAAAGCGACGAACGAGCCTCCACTCTTAAGCTGGCGCTCACTGAAATTGTATGGTGACCTGAACGAGAACCTGTTCCTATTGAAGATGTGACTCACCGTAGCACCGACGTTGCGTGTGCGAATATCCGCGCGCTGTGGGAAGGGATCATTCGCCGGAACATCTACACCGGAATCGTCGATGTAGAATCCCCGGTATCGTTGATGATAAAGGTCGACACCCCACCGTCTGCCAAGTACATTTAACTGAAGATCACGCGCCTTCGATTCACCGTACACTCTTTGGTTCTGCTCATTCAGCGGAACCGCAAATGCGATCTCCACCGCGAGTTCGAAAATATACATTCCAAGACCCAGGCTGTAAGGCTTGTTGCTGTTATAGGAAAGTTGCCGCTTGTCACCGTCCGATCTCCTGATATCGAAGTCAAGTCGCCGCTGCTTTAAAACAGGCCAGATAAAAAAATGGTCCGGATAACCTCTGATATATGCGCTCCTGAGTGTGCCATCACCTTTCAGAGGTGAAATGGAAACTTCCGCGTCCTGCTGTGCAAAAGCGAGATAGGAGCTTAAACATAAAATCGCAGGCAGCAGCTTTTTCACTTACAGAATGTATTCACTCAGATCTTTGTTCTTGACGAGTCCACTAAGCCGTGAGCGCACCATTTCGGCATTGATTTCGATGCGGGCGTTTGGTCCGATCACATCCGGTACGTCGAACAGAAAATCATTCAAGAGCTTGCTCATCACCGTATGCAGTCGTCTTGCACCGATATTCTCAACGTCGGTATTAATGATGAATGCATTGTTGGCTATTTCTTCAATAGCATCATCAAGGAACGTGACGACGACCCCTTCCGACCGGAAGAGTGCCTCGTATTGTTTGGTGAGTGCATTTCGCGGTTCCTTCAGGATCCGGACAAAGTCCTCCCGTGTCAGGTTTTCCAGCTCAACCCTGATTGGAAACCGTCCCTGAAGTTCAGGAATGAGATCACTGGGTTTTGACATATGGAATGCACCAGCTGCGATAAACAGCACGTGATCCGTTTTGATAATACCATACTTTGTATTCACAGTGCTTCCTTCAACGATCGGAAGCAGATCCCGCTGCACCCCTTCGCGACTAACATCCGGTCCGCCACCATTCTTTTTGCTGCCGGAAGCAATCTTGTCGATCTCGTCAATGAAAATAATTCCGGAGTTTTCAGCCTTACGGATCGCTTCCTCCTTAACCTCATCCATATCGATAAGCTTTGAAGCCTCCTCTTCCAGCAGAATGCGACGCGCCTCGGCAACAGTAACCTTCCGTTTTTTGCTCTTCTTTGGCATCATCCCGTTCAGCATCTCCTGCAGGTTCATCATGGAGACTTCGTCCATCATACCGGCGCCGATCATACCGACGTTCGAACCACTGCTGCCTTTAATGTTGATATCAATTTTCCGTTCCTCGAGCTCGCCGTTGCGGATTTTTTCACGAAAGTGCTGGCGCGTTCGCTCATTTAACTCGGCATCATTCTCGGGTACGTCAGCTGTCTCGCCGGAGTAATCCGACGTATAGGACGTACGTGACGAGGGCGATTGCTTCATCGGAGGAATCAGCGCGTCGAGTATAATGTCCTCCACCGCCATCGCCGCTTTCTCCTTTACCTCATCTTTCTTACGGTTCTTCACGAGATTAACGGCCTGTTCAACGAGATCGCGTACCATGCTTTCAACGTCGCGTCCCACATATCCGACTTCGGTGAACTTCGAAGCCTCCACTTTTACAAAGGGCGCATCAGCAATTCGGGCGAGCCTGCGCGCGATCTCTGTTTTTCCCACGCCTGTCGCGCCGATCATGAGTATGTTATTGGGAACGATCTCTCCCTGTATCTCATCTGTGACGTTCATTCGTCTCCATCGGTTACGTAACGCTATCGCTACATTGCGTTTGGCATCGTACTGCCCGATAATGTATTTATCCAGCTCTTCTACGATCTGCTTCGGGGTCAAATATTTTTCATCCATCATAGTTCTATGGTTATGGAACCGGTTTATCTCCTGTAGATCATTCGGTTCAGGTTCGTCGAAAGTGTAAAGTTATAGGCAGGACTCCCGGCAACATACGTGAGCCGGCTAAATACGAAGTTCAAGACACTTATCTGCGTCGCTATTCCGAAAGCCACACCTGCCCCGCCGCCTGCGTTATCCAGCTTCAGCTCCTGGTGCAGTCCGTAGTTGTATCCAAGAAGGACGTTCACGTTGCGATGCACCAGTATTTCAGCGCCAAAGTTAAAATGCCGAAACACCTTATCCAATGTACGTGCTTCGGCAGGCTGATTATTAACATACGTCACATGGTCAAAATCGGTTAGCCTGTGGGCTGAAATGGAAAACCTGACGGGCATGAATTCAGGCTTGAATGTGGTTCCCACCTGGACATCGAACGGCAGGCCGGAGTCGCTGTTGTCCGTGTAGTCGCGAATCACAAAACCGACATTTCTTATCACCATTCCAATTGAGAAATCGCGATCAGGATGGCGGAACAATCCCCCCAGATCGATGGCGACAGCCGATGCGCGGAAACCGGCGAACGCTGACGCTATAATCTTAAACGAAGCTCCAAAACGATAATTACCCAATGCACGTTGTTTGCTCACATACAGCGCCGTTTCCCGCGCGTTGAATTCACCTAATTCATTTCCGGAAGCGTCGTAGGACGTAATCGAGCCGTAACCGATATGTTGCACCCCGAAAGAGACCATGCCCGCTTCGCCCAGGACCGGTGACCATGAGAAGCCGGCCTGGCCGATGCCCCCGGAAAAAAACTGATACCCGGCAGACGCGAATCCGGCGAGCGTGTCTCCGGTAAGCACCGGATTACTGATGAAGGCTGAGGGATCACGATCCGCGAGCGAAACATTTACGCCGCCCAGCCCGGCTATCAGCGCGTTGGCAGGACGTTGTACAAACGAGAAGACAGCATAACGGGAATCCTGTGCCCGAACCGATAACGAAGAAATGATCGCGATCAGCAAGGCAGAAGCTGACGTGAAATAGATGCGTCGTGAAGGATTGACGGTTTTGCCCGGGTACACAGATCTGATTCTGGACGAAGGTACTAATTTTAACCCGCTTTCTGATCCGTTAACACAAACTGGAGCGGCACTTTCACCTTCTCTTTCAACAAGGCAATGTTAACGACTTCATCGACGTTTTCGACGAAATGAAAAACAAGACCTTTGAGGTAGTGCTGTTCAATCTCATCGATATCACGCTTGTTGCGTTTGCTGAGTATGATCTCACGGATACCACTGCGTTTTGCCGCCAGAATTTTTTCCTTAATTCCTCCTACGGGTAATACTTTGCCTCTGAGCGTTATCTCGCCGGTCATCGCGATGCGCGAGCGAACCTTGCGTTGGGTGTAGATTGATGCAAGCGAAGTGAAGATCGTGATACCGGCGGAAGGGCCATCCTTCGGAACCGCGCCCGCGGGAACGTGGATGTGCAGGTCATACTGCTGGAAAATCCGGTGATCGATTGAAAAGCGCTCGGCGTTCGACTTAAGGTAAGACAACGCCGCCATTGCCGATTCTTTCATCACCTCGCCAAGCTGACCGGAAAGCGTAAGCGTACCTTTACCTCGGCTCAGACTGGATTCAACAAAAAGGATCTCCCCTCCCACCTGGGTCCATGCAAGACCGGTTACAACGCCTGCAACTTCATTGCTCTGGTACAACTCCTCGTCAAATATCTCGGCACCGAGCACCTTCCGCACCGTTTCTTCCGTGACCGTCTTTTCGAATGCTTCCTCCATGGCAACCGACTTGGCTGCATTCCTTACCAGTGTGGCAATCTTCCGTTCCAGGTTTCTTACACCGGACTCACGCGTGTACTGGCTGATTACTTTGGCAATGATGGCACGCGGAAACTTCACCTGCGACGACTTAAGTCCGTGCTCCTTAAGCTGCTTCGGAATAAGGTGCTGAATCGCGATCTCTATCTTCTCCTCCAATGTGTAACCCGTAATCTCAATGATTTCCATGCGGTCACGCAACGCCGGATGAATAGTATCAAGCGCATTTGCCGTCGCTACGAAAAGAACTTTTGAAAGATCGTATTCGACTTCCAGGTAATTGTCGCCGAATGAATGGTTTTGCTCCGGATCCAGAACTTCCAAAAGCGCCGATGACGGATCGCCCCGGAAATCACTTTTCACCTTGTCAATTTCGTCAAGAATAAAAACTGGATTGGATGATTGTGCCTTCTTGATGTTTTGAAGTATTTTGCCCGGCATCGCACCAACATAGGTCTTGCGGTGACCTCTGATCTCCGCTTCGTCGTGGACACCACCGAGAGACATTCTCACGTATTTGCGTTTCAGCGCTTTCGCGACTGATCGGCCAAGCGAAGTTTTCCCGACACCAGGCGGGCCGTACAAACAAAGAATCGGCCCCTTCATATCCTTCTTGAGTTTCAACACGGCGAGGTACTCAAGAATACGCGTCTTTACCTTTTCCAGTCCGAAGTGGTCCTGATCGAGTATCTTTTTGGCGCGCTTCAGATCGAAGTCGTCAAGTGTAAATTCGTTCCATGGAAGGTCGAGCATAAACTCGACGTAATTCATTGCTACCGGGTATTCGGCAGCCATCGGGTTTATGCGAAGAAGCTTGTCAAGTTCTTTCTCAAAATGCTCTCTTGCCGCCTGGGGCCAGTTCTTTGATTCGGCGCGCTTACGAAGTTTCTCGACTTCCTTGTCGGGACCATCGTAACCGAGTTCATCCTGCAGCACTTTGATCTGCTGCCGCAGAAAATAATCGCGCTGCTGCTGGTCAATGTCTGTATGAACCTTTTTTTGAATCTCGTGCTTGATCTCAAGCATCTGAATATCTTTCAGCATGTACTGAAGCAACAGTGTGCCGCGATCCTTCAGGTTAGCCGTCTCGAGAATTTTTTGCTTTTCCGATACTTCAACATTAAGGTTTGAAGAAAGAAAATGGACCAGGAAAGACATGCTGGTGATATTATCCAGCGCAACCTGCGCTTCCTGGGGAATTTCGGGATTAAGCCTGAGTATTTTCGAAGCTGCATCTTTTAGCGACTGAATCAGCGCCTTTGTTTCCTTGCTCCCTGCGGAAGGAACGAGCTCGGGTTGCAAATCCACTTTTGCCGTGAGGAATGGTTCCTCCTGAACGAACTCGCGAATTGCAAAACGGTTTTTCCCCTGAATGATGATCGTCGTATTGCCATCGGGCAGGACGAGCATCTTGATGATACGTGCAACGGTACCGGTACGGTACAGATCATCTATCGACGGTTCCTCGGCCTGTGAATTCTTCTGCGCCAGTACCCCGACGATCCGGCTTCCCTGGTAAGCTTTCTTAACAAGCTTGATCGATTTTTGCCGACCTACCGTAATCGGAATAACAACCCCCGGAAAAAGAACCGTATTTTTGATCGGTAAAATGGACAAATCCTCGGGCAGGTCTTCGGGTTTGAGATCAGATTCCTGTTCCGGATTGATAAGCTGGATAAGGTCATCCGAATCTTCCTGAACAAGTTGTATGGGTAATGCTTTGAACATGTATAAGAAGCAGTGTCATTCTGGCACGACCGTCGTGCCGTATGTGATTTTGAAGCTGGCTCTCCCTAAGGACAATAGTAATGCCAAGAGAGTTGTAAAAGAAACAAAATTGTGGCAACTTTAAGCCGTTGGCTGATTTTTTAACCCGGGAGGTTCAGTGAAAAGCTATTTTTTCATCGCAATTGCAGCCTTTTTGTTCCTCGGGTCGTTCTCCGTTCGGGCCCAGAAAGCAAAGACCAAATTCAAAAAGGGCGGCACCATCCTTTTGGATGATAGCCTGACATCGTATAGCCAATCTGACATATTCCGCTTTCCGAATCTTAACAAAATACAACGATTCTACGACGAAGCGGCGCTGCGCGAAATCAGGAAGATGAAAGATGCCGGCC
>CBKWFZ010000127.1:0-8108 GCA_966673785.1 uncultured bacterium | reverse complement strand
TGACGTATGAAAATGATATTTGCAGGAGCGCTGATGCTCACATCGGCGTTTGCACACTCAGGCTGGGGCCAAACCGCTCCGCAGAAACTAACGGTATACACAACGGCGGATAAGACACCGCACCGACTCGCAAAAACGGAGGAAGTGCGCTTCCAGGTGTTCGGGCAACCGCTCGAGACACAACCATGCATTTTTGTCGACCGCACAAAAACATTCCAGTCTTTTATTGGCATTGGTGCTGCACTGACCGATGCGTCGGCGGAAACGTTCGCAAAGTTGCCCGCGGCTAAACAACAAGAGTTCCTGAGCGCGCATTTTGATCCGCAAAACGGTATCGGCTATACGCTGGCCAGAACCAACATTCACAGCTGCGACTTTTCAAGTGGCAGTTACACATACGTAGCGGACAATGACAAGGCGCTAAAAACCTTTTCCGTTGCGCATGACGAACAATACCGGATTCCGTTCATCAAAAAGGCTATCGGCGCGGCGGGAGGGGAACTGACACTTTATGTGAGCCCGTGGAGTCCGCCGGCATGGATGAAAGACAATAAGAATATGCTGCGCGGCGGAAAATTACTGCCGGAGTTCAGGCAAAGCTGGGCAGACTATTACGTCCGGTTCATTGAGGAATATGAAAAACGTGGAATACCGGTGTGGGGATTGAGCGTTCAAAATGAACCGATGGCGACCCAGCGGTGGGAGTCATGCATTTACACCGCCGAGGATGAACGTGACTTTATAAAATCGTACCTCGGCCCAACGCTTGCAAAGAACGGAATGGCCTCCAAAAAACTTATTGCATGGGATCACAACCGCGATCTTATCTACCATCGCGCGAGTACAATCCTCAACGATCCGGAAGCGGCAAAGTACGTATGGGGCATCGGTTTTCATTGGTACGAACCGTGGACCGGCGGCGGCATGCAGTTCAATAACCTGAAACGCGTGAACGAGGCATTCCCCGACAAGAACCTGATCTTCACCGAAGGCTGCAAGGAAAAATTCGACATGAATGGTGTCAGCGACTGGACCCTTGGCGAACGTTATGGTCTGTCGATGCTGAACGACTTCAACAGCGGTACCGTGGCCTGGACAGACTGGAATATTCTCCTCGACGAAACCGGAGGACCGAATCACGTGGGTAACCTTTGTTTTGCGCCGGTGCATGCGAATACAAAAACCGGCGAACTGATCTATACCAATGCGTATTATTACATGGGCCACTTCTCGAAGTTCATCCGTCCCGGTGCGAAACGCGTCGCCGCTTCGTCGAGCCGCGACCAGCTTCAGACCACGGCGTTTGTGAATGCAGATGGAAAACTTGTGGTGGTGGTACTGAACCTCACCAATGAGACGATACCCTTCAAGTTGTGGATCGATGGCAACGCAGCGGACTCGAAAAGTCTGCCTCATTCCATAGCCACGCTTGTGGTGGAATAGACGACACGAATTCCATCTTAATGCGGCGGGTGGATAACGCCCTCCACATTCGTCCGCTGTTATTTTTCAGGAGTTTAGATTTCCGGCTATCTTTGGATGCATGCCGGAAAGACAGCCTTTCTTTTCTGAACACGTCCTCATCATCCGTCACCTTGTCAAGTGGACCGCGTTGTGCATTCCTGTTGCGCTTATTGCGGGTTCGCTGGTCGCGCTTTTCCTCGCGCTTCTCGAGCAGGCCACACGACTTCGGTGGGACAATCCCTGGATCTTGTTCCTGCTTCCGGTTGCAGGTGTGATGATTCACTTCATGTATCGTCTGGCGGGGAAGAACGCTGAAGCCGGGAACAACCTGATCATGGATGAGATCCATCAACCGGGAGGAGGCGTACCCGCGCGCATGGCACCTCTCGTTCTTGCAACAACGATTATCACGCATCTCTTCGGAGGTTCCGCAGGACGGGAAGGAACCGCTGTGCAGATTGGAGGCAGCATGGCGCATTGGTTGGGAAAACTTTTTAAATTGGATCGTGCAGACATGCGCATTCTGCTGATGACAGGAATCGCCGCCGGTTTTGGCGCCGTGTTTGGTACTCCCGTTACAGGGGCAGTGTTTGCGCTTGAGGTCATCGCCATGGGCCGTATCAAGTACGATGCGCTGCTGCCGTGTTTTATCGCCAGTGTATTTGGGAATATCGTTTGTACGGCCTGGGGTATCGACCATACACATTATCATATCGAAGCGATAACGAGCCAGATCGCGACATTCCCGTTCATCGCATTCGATTTTATTTTTCTTGTCAAAGCCATTCTTGCAGGCGTCGCATTCGGACTTGCCAGCTACATGTTTTCAAGTTTGTCGCATGGCATTCGTCATTATGCGAACCGGTTCATCAGCGTTCGTTGGCTGATCCCGGTGACAGGTGGACTGATCGTTATCGGCCTGACGTATCTTGCGGGTACACGTGATTATCTGGGTCTTGGCGTGACATCCGCTGATCCGGGTGGTGTGTCCATAGTCAGCGCATTCCAGGAAGACGGCGCTGCCACGTGGAGCTGGCTTTGGAAGATCGTGTTCACGGCAGTTACACTCGGTATGGGATTCAAAGGCGGTGAAGTTACGCCGCTGTTCTTTATCGGCGCAACACTCGGTCATACCCTGGCCGTGTTGCTTGGCGTCCCCGTTGACCTTTTCGCGGGCCTGGGATTCATCGCAGTGTTCGCCGGCGCGACCAATACGCCATTAGCCTGTACGTTAATGGGCATTGAACTTTTCGGGACAGCCAACGTCCTGTACTACGCCGTGGCATGTTTTACAGCCTACTACTTCAGCGGTCACACGGGAATTTATCAATCGCAGCTGGTGTCGGTAACCAAGCACCACGCGGGAGAAGTGGAACGCACGCAGAAACTGAAAGATATCGATCCAAAGCGGCTACATAATAAATGAGAAACGCATTACTTCCTTCAGCACTGTACACCGATTTGTACCAGCTTTCGATGGGACAGGTGTATTTCCTCAGCGGTCATCATGAACAGCATGCCGTGTTTGATTACTTTTTCAGGAAACTGCCCTACGACGGCGGCTACGCGGTATTCGCCGGACTTGATGACGTTCTTCAAACGATCGGCGAACTTCGTTTTACTACTGATGATCTGGAATACCTGAAGCGCATTGGCATGCAGGATGAGTACCTGAAATACCTCTCTCGTTTCCGTTTCACCGGAAGCCTGCACGCAGTGAAAGAAGGGGAGGTGATATTTCCGAACGTACCAGTTGTACGCGTCGAAGGGCGGCTTCTGGAGGCGCAACTGATCGAGACCGTGTTGCTGAATCTGCTCAACTTTCAGTCGCTGATAGCCACAAAGGCGACACGGATACGTGATGTTGCGGGAGACCGGACCCTGCTGGATTTTGGCCTGCGGCGTGCACAGGGGCTGGGCGGATATCATGCTTCGCGCGCAACCATTATCGGTGGCTTTAACGGTTCTAGCAACGTCATGGCTGGTGCTGATTTCGGAATACCGGTGTCCGGTACGATGGCACATTCATTTATTCAACACTTTGAAGACGAGATCACGGCTTTCCGGACGTTTGCCAGTGGACGGCCTGAAAACTGCGTGCTGCTCGTAGACACCTATCACACCCTGAATAGCGGCGTTCCGAATGCGATCACGGTTGCAAAGGAAATGGAACAGGAGGGAAAACGGCTTTACGCCATACGGCTTGACAGCGGTGACCTTGCCTATCTCGCGAAACGTGCACGCCACATGCTCAACGACGCCGGACTTGACTATGTGAAAATCGCGGCCTCGAATCAACTTGACGAAAACGTAATCAAAAGTCTCCTTGAACAAGGCGCGCCTATTGACATATTCGGAGTAGGGACGAATCTGGTTACAGGGCAGCCCGATGGTGCACTCGATGGCGTATACAAACTGGCGTTCTCTAATGGCAAACCACGCATCAAGTTGTCGGAAAGCCTGTCGAAGACGACGCTTCCCGACAAGAAGCAGGTGTACCGCGTGTTCGACGCCAACGGAATGTTCCTTGGGGCGGATGCCGTTGCCCTCTCGAATGAAGAGCCGCCACGGGAAATGCATCATCCTATTGAGCCGGGGAAATCGATGCACATCGCGGACTACAAAAAGGAGCCGCTGCTCGAACTGGTGATGAAGGACGGAGAGCGCATCGGCGAAAGGCAGCCACTCGCCGGATTGTCGGCGTACCGCGAAAGCCGGATATCGCTTCTGCCTCCCGAGTACCGGCGGTTTCAAAATCCGCATACGTACAAGGTGGGCATTAGTTCTGCGCTGCTGAACCTGCGAAACGACATGAGGGATCACTATCTGAAGAAATTATGAAAGCACTGATCATTGTAGATATTCAAAATGATTTCACTTCCGGTGGAGCGCTCGAAGTCCCGGATGGTGACAGCATTATTCCGGTCGTGAACGTGCTGCAGCAATCATTCGATCTCGTTGTCGTGACGCAGGACTGGCATCCCGAGACCCATAAAAGTTTTGCGTCACAGCATTCAGGGAAGAGACCGTTTGATAAAATCGACCTTAACGGGATGGAACAGGTGCTTTGGCCGGACCATTGCGTACAGGGAACCCGTGGCGCCGATTTTCATGCGCGGCTGAAAATGCAAAAAGTTGAAGCCATCTTTCGAAAGGGAATGGATCCGGAGATAGACAGCTACAGCGGTTTTTACGATAATGGTCACCGTAAGAACACCGGTTTGGCCGGCTACCTGCGTGCGCGCGAAGTATCGGAAGTTTACGTGTGCGGTCTTGCGGGAGATTACTGCGTGTATTTCACCGCGATGGATGCCATCGAAGAAGGGTTCACCACCTATATCATCGAAGACGCTACGCGCTCCATCAGCGCCGAAGGTTTTGAAAACGCGACGAAGACATTTCGTTCCCGCGGTGGAATTCTCGTCAACAGCGGCAAGGTGGTCGCATGATTGGTCGTACTCCGAATTGGTCGTACTCCGTATGTATTCATTTCTGAATATTTTCTTCTTTGTTTTCCATGTGGCGCTGATCCTGTTCAACGTTTTCGGCTGGGCGTTCCGGCGGCTACGACGCGCGAATCTTATCACGCTTATCGCCACGCTGTTCTCCTGGGTTGTGCTGGGCTTCTTTTATGGCTTTGGCTACTGCTTCCTTACCGACTGGCATTGGGATGTAAGGGAGAAGCTGGGTTATGAAACGGAAAGCAATTCGTACATCCATTTTTTAATCACCACAATTACAGACGCGCAAATCTCCGAGCGGTTCGTTGATATCGTTACTGTGGCGGTGTTCTTTGCGGCGTTGTCCGTCAGCGTTGTGCTTAATTTCCGAAGGACCTTAATTAAATGATCAGCTTGACTAACATGTTTTTGGTTGCGCTGATTTGGCTGCATGATTTTGATTGCCGCGATTAGAATGTTTGCATGAGAGGACAAGGGGTCACACGAGCGTCAGAAGAGTCTTCGGAATATGTCTGCAGCTTGATCGTCATGGGGAACCTGCGGCAAGGATAGTAGCGGAAAGCGGACCGGGATTAAATGATTAGCGTGATTGACATGATCAGGACTGCATGATTTAAAAGGATCAGCATGAAACAGATCCGGGTCTTGGTGACCGGCTGCGCGAATTCCAGGAGACGGATTGATCGATCATTGGTCTCATCTGGCTTGGAGCGGATAGCCTGGTGGCGCGTAATAAAAGCGTCTTTCAGGGTAGAAAACGCCTGGCGCCAGCCGCCAAAATTTCCCCTCAATAAAAATATTCTTATTAAAACTGCAATTGCGAATGAAATACTTCTATATTTACTGCAATTACGAATAATATTAAATGAAAAAGACCAAACTCGGTGAATTTGAGGAGCTGGTTTTGCTAACAGTGGCCGCACTTCAGGACGATGCGTATGGCGTGGAGATAAAGCGTGAGCTGGAGCAACGGCTGAATCAAAAGCTTAGCGTGGGATCGATCCAGTCAGCCCTGAAGCGGATGGAGGAAAAGGGTTTTCTGGTTTCGGAATTTGGTGAAGCGACGCAAAAGCGCGGCGGGAAACGGAAGCGCATTTATACGACAACGTCCTATGCGCACAAAGTGCTGGCGGAGATGAAGGAGATCAGGGCCGGCTTGTGGGCGTCTATCCCTAAGGTTGCGTTCCAACTTAAGACAGCGTGACGACAAAACGCAATGATATTACACCCCCGCGTTGGCCGCTTTTGGTTCTCCGTGCGCTCATAAGAAAAGAGTACCTGGAGGAAATTGAGGGCGATATGCAGGAGATGTTCCTCGAAAATGTGCAACAGCATTCGCTTCGACGGGCCCGTCTTCTGTACGTATGGGATACGTTGCGACTGATCCGTCCCGGTTTGATAAAACATCTCAGTACCGCAAACACGCTAAACCGCCATGCCATGTTCAAAAACTATTTCAAGATTTCTCTGCGGGGATTGCTCCGGAATCCGGTGAACTCGTTCATCAATGTCTTCGGCCTGGCCGCCGCGATCGGCATTTGCGTTTTTGGGTATGCGTTCTTCCGCTGGACGACGGGCACCGACCAGTTTCACGTCAACAAGGACAAGGTTCACCTGATAACTTTCTTCGCGAACCGCGACGGACTTGCACAGGAATATGGAACATCGCCCCGGCCAATGGGGGAGCTGTTACGTCAGGACTTCACCCATATCAGTAAAGTTTGTCGCGTGGACGATCGCCGCGTCGTTATCAAACACGGTGACCATGTTTTTCATGAACGCGTCCGGTTTACCGACGCCGAGTTTCTCGAAATGTTCACGTTTCCGCTGAAATGGGGAACGCCTTCATCGCTGAATGATCACAGCAGTATCATACTCAGCGAAGATATGGCGGTAAAATATTTCGGTGACGAGAACCCCGTCGGCCGGGAGATCGTGATGATTACGGCGAACAATCAGCAAAAAGTCTATAGTGTCTCAGGTGTAGCTGCGCCGTTCCCCAAATCGCGTACCATCACGTTTAACTTTCTCGTAAACTTCGGAAATCTTCGAACCTCGTTTCCCGACTATGATGTCGACGACTGGACTTCATTCGTCAATGCCACGTTCATTCAGGTTGACGATCCTTCGGCGCTGCCGGTGGTTCGCGAAGGGCTGACCAAATACAAGAAGCTGCAAAATGCCGTTGCTGCACCGGACCGGGCGATTACTTCGTTCGGACTCGAACCGCTTGCAACGCTTCACCGCCGGTCTGAATTTATTCGCGATGACATCTCGCGCAGCTCGCAGGACAACTACACCTCGATCGTATTCATCGTCGTGATCGCCGGGTTTCTGCTTACGCTGGCTTCGTTCAACTACATTAACATTGCCATTGCTTCGGCGGCAAAGCGTCTAAAGGAGATTGGTGTCAGAAAATCGATCGGCGCAACGCGACGGCTGGTGATCGTACAGTTTCTCGCCGAAAATCTGGTAATCATCTGCTTTGCCGTAATCGTAGGTGTCATTCTGGGCATGACCATATTTATTCCCGGGTTTGAAAAGCTGTGGCATTTCAGCATGGACTTTAAGCTGAACGATCCCGCGTTGTGGGCGTTCCTCGTTGGCGTCCTGCTGGTGACCAGCGTTGCGTCGGGAATATATCCTTCGCTTTATATTTCGCGGTTCCAGGTAGTCAGCATACTGAAAGGCAATTTGAGGTTCGGGCAACGTAATCCCGTAACGAAGACGTTGCTCGGATTTCAGATGGTGCAGGCGTGTGTGTTTATTATTACCGCCGTGATGTTTACGCAAAACACCGGCTACCTGATGAAACGTCCGTGGGGCTATGACCAGCATCACGTGATCTATGCGGCCGCTCCTGATGGTACCGCGGTTGAGAATCTTGGCGCTGCCATGGCATCACATGCCGATGTGCTGGCGATTGCCGGCTCTGCGCACCACCTGGGCAAGAGTAACAACACAACCATGTTGCACTTTCCCGATCGCGACGTCGAGGTGGACGAGCTCGCCGTCGACCCGGATTATTTTGAAACCGTTGCACTACCGCTCGCGCAGGGGCGGGGGTTTGCTGACCACGACGGAAGTGACAAACACGCTGTGGTGATAAATGAAATGCTTGCTGAGAACCTGGGCTGGAAAGATCCTGTCGGAAAAGTGTTCAGGATTGACAGCATTCAGCAT
>CBKWFZ010000126.1:0-8115 GCA_966673785.1 uncultured bacterium | reverse complement strand
CAGGGGTACTACTGTATTTACCAGGCCCATCTGCAGCGCGTCGGCAGCATCATACTGATCGCAGAGATACCATATTTCCCGCGCCTTCTTTTGTCCGACGATTCTTGCGAGATAGGAGGCACCAAAGCCGCCGTCGAAACTTCCGACTTTTGGTCCGGTTTGGCCGAACCGCGCATTTTCGGCGGCTATGGTCAGGTCGCAGACCACATGCAGGACATGACCTCCTCCGATCGCCCAACCTGCAACAGCTGCGATAACGGGCTTGGGGATAGAACGAATCATCTTTTGAAGATCCAATACGTTGAGTCGCGGAACGGTATCCTCGCCGACATAACCGCCGTGGCCTCGCACACTCTGGTCGCCTCCGCTGCAAAATGCTTTTCCGCCTTCGCCGGTGAGAATTACCACACGAACCGACGCGTCTTCCCGGCAGTAAGCCATCGCATCGATCATTTCGTTCACGGTAAGGGGAGTGAATGCATTGTGGACCTGCGGCCGGTTTATACTGATCCGCGCAATTCCGTCATATTTGTGAAACAATATTTCCTTATATGCCTTTACAGGTTCCCAGGGATAGCTAAGCTTCATACGTGTTTTTGATTTTCGTTTTAAAGTTATCAAAAATGGAACGGTTCAGAGATTGGTCCGATTCCAGTTCCAGTATCTTGGTGCGACCATCGAATTCGAAAAAGTCGCGCAATAAATTATTCAGTTTCCGGCGGTTGTCCAGCTTCAGGTAGTCGAATTCGAATTCCTCACAAAGTTTTCTCGCCGAGAGTTTCTGGTGCGTAACAAAATATTCTGCGGATTCCGGCAGTGCCGATGGTCCGTCAATAAGATTGAAGATGATTCCGCCATGATTATTCAGAACGACGATACGGAGGTTTGGCAGTGTGTAGTTGTGCCAGAACGCATTCCGGTCGTAGAAGAACGCCATGTCGCCGGTGATCAGAATATTTGGTTTGCTGTTGTCAAGACAATGACCAACGACTGTGCTCGTGCATCCATCAATGCCGCTGGTACCTCGGTTGGCATATACCGTGACGTTCTTTTCGCGGGCAGTGAGTCCGATCATGTTAGCGTACCGTACGCTCATGCTGTTGGAGAGGTGAAGGTTGCAATCCTCTGGCAAATGCCGGAGAATTTCTGCCACCAGTTCCAGTTCTCCGAGTTCTGATGCGGGGAAGAAATTTGCGACGACGCGTTGCGCCCGTCTTTCTTCTACTTCCCAAAGTTTGTTGAAATTCTGTTGCTTTTGTCTGTCGAAACTCTTGCCTCCACGTTCCTTCGCGAGGAAATCAAAAACACCGTGTGCATGACAGTTAACAACCTGCGTAATGCTCTGAAATGTATCCGCGACCGGACCACCGGGTTGGATATGCCAATGTTCCGACGGTTTGTGTTTCCGGAGAAATAGCTTGAGCTGTTTTGAGATAACCGATTTGCCGAATGTGATCAGGAGATCCGGTTGCAGGGATTGACGTATCGCATCCGGTGTGGCTGCAAGGAACAGATCGCTGTAACGTATCACGTTGTCGACCGCATGCTGGTTGGAAATGATATCGCCGACAACAGGAATGTGATGCGCTTCGGAAAAAGCCTGAATTGCCTGGTGCAGGCGCGGGTCCGTATCTGCCTGACCGGCCACGACGAGTACCTTGTTAAACCGGAACAAATTTCCGCTGAGGAATTGCTTCTGATCTGGATCCGGTTTATAGGCCGGTGTCAATTGCTCAACGGTTCGAACCACACTGCTGAAGGACACCTGATCTGCTGCCTTCGGATAAAGCGGTTCTCTGAATGGCGCGTTGATGTGAACCGGTCCTGCTGGTTCCTGGATGGACAAATTAATGGCATCGTTAACGATACGGTTAATTGCCCATACGCTGTCCGGGTGGAAGTAGTCCGCAGGCAGATTGAAACTTTTTTTCACATGCTTGCCGAAGACTTCGGGCTGATAGAGCGTTTGTCCGTCATGCTGGCCAATCCATTCCATCGGTCGATCCGCGGTGAAAACCAGCATAGGGGTTTCACTGAAGAACGCTTCAGCGATTGCCGGAGCGAAGTTGTACGCGGCGCTACCGGAAGTACATAATAGAATCGCTGGTGTGTTCGTCCGCTGTGCGATGCCCAATGCGATGAATGCGGCGCTTCGTTCGTCGCTAAACGTACGCGCCTGAATATCCTTATGACGCGTAAATGCAAGGGTCAGCGGCGCACAACGGGATCCCGGGCAAAGAACGGCGTAATGAAGTCCGCGCGCGGCACAAAGGGGAGCAATATCATAAATCGGCTGGTAAGGATTCATCGGATCTGATCATCAATAACCGAAAGCAGCGTATTCATTTTCATCTCCGTTTCTTCCCACTCCTTCTCGGGAATAGAATCTATGGTCACACCAGCGCCGGCATACACAACCGCCTTGTCGCTGACAAGCTGCATACAACGCAGATTTACAAAAAGATTGATTGCGTTATCAATGTTTACGGGACCGAGATAGCCTGCATAAAACTCGCGGTCATAGCCTTCACGTGATCGGAGGAAGTCCAGCGCCGGTGCTAACGGCATTCCGCATACGGCAGAAGTCGGATGGAGTAGCTGAAGCATCACGGACCCCAGTTGCGGAAAATTTGTTTCCTTCATGTTCACCGTGAAATCGCTGCGCAGGTGCATCAGGTTTCCTGCGACGACGGTTTTTGGTCCATGCTCTTCGTATTCACGCAGCCGGATTTTTTTGAAGCAGCTGATGATGTATCGCTCTACCAGTGCCTGTTCCTCGATCTCTTTTTGAGTCCATGAAACGTGACGCAGATTCTGGCCCTCGCGGTATGGCTGCGTTCCGGCAAGCGCGACTGTTTTGAATATTGTTTTGTCAAGAACGCGAACAAGTTCTTCCGGTGAAGCACCCATCCAGGTTCCCGACTGCGGCGACGTGGTGAAGGAAATGAACGCTTCGGGATAATCCTTGCGGAGCTTAAGAAATGCATCGGCGATACTGAATCCCGGATGAAGGTCGACGGATTTGCACCGGGATGGTACCACTTTCTCAAATGCGCCGGACTCTATTTCAGTCAGGCCGTCCTGCACAAGTTTCAGATAATGCTCACGGCCTGAAGCGGTTGTTCTTTTGTCTGCAGACTGCGTGCGTTGCGGGGTGGTGGCGGTTGCATCCGACCAGTTGTCTTCGAGCCACTCGACACTGCTCCGCTCCATGTCATTTGCCGGTCTTGCAATCTTGCCTTCGCGAAAGCAAAATATATGATCGGCCTGAAAGAAAAGGGCTTTACGGGTCGGATCAAACGGTGCAAACAGAAATCCCGCGGGCATTTCTTCAATTGCGGCATCGTGCGCCGGGTAAACGGGCTGGCGGGACAAGATTACCTGCAGTTTTTCATCCTCCGGCAAGCTCCATGCGGCTAGTGAAAATCCATTCGACTCCGTGTAATTCAGGAGAAAATTAAGTACCTGTCTGTCCGTAAGGGTTTCTACTGAAGAATTACTGACCTCATGCATCTCGTCCATCAATTTTTTTTATCGAGCACCGCCATGGTTATCCGGCTAACACAGACGAGTTCGTTTTGTTCATCCATAATCCGGATTTCCCATACGTGGGTTTTCTTACCGATATGAACCGGCCTCGCTGTGCCGGTGACAAACCCTGACCGAACGCTCCTGATATGATTCGCATTAATTTCCAGGCCCACGCAATACTGTTGTTTCGGGTCTACGCATAACGTTGCGGCTACACTTCCCAGCGTTTCTGCGAGCGCTACTGAAGCGCCACCATGCAGCAGTCCGAACGGCTGATGCGTGCGGGAATCTACCGGCATCCGCGCCTGAATATAATCGTCACCGATAGCGGTGAATTCCATGCCGAGATGTTCCGCCAGCGTGCGTTTTGAAAATTCATTAAGGGAATCGAGGGATACGCCAGGTTTAAAAATATTCATCTGAAATGAACCGGATTCCGGCTAGTCGCTGTGAACAATTTTTCTATTTTTGCGCCGGTCTTTTCAGGGCTCTCCGCTGAACGGCAGGAGGTGTCCCGTTGAAAGCCCGAACAGCGGCAAAATAAGTCAAAATTGAGCATCAAAAAAATCTATTTGATCAGGCATGGGCAAACCGACTACAACCTGAGGAACATTGTGCAGGGCAGCGGCGTTGACACCGATCTTAACGAAAAGGGACGTGCTCAGGCCGAGGCTTTTTTTGAGAAGTACCGTGATGTTTCATTCGATAAGATCTACACTTCCGCACTGAAACGAAGCCAGCAGTCGGTTCAGCACTTCGTGGATCTCGGAATAGCCGTTGAACATCTTGCAGGGCTCAACGAAATAAGCTGGGGAACCAAGGAGGGGCAGCGGGTAACTCCGGAGGAAGACGAATATTATCACTATATGATCCGGCAGTGGCAACTCGGCAATACGGGTCTGAAAATAGAAAAGGGTGAGAGCCCTGAAGACGTCGTAAAGCGCCTCAAACCTGCGGTTGATCATATCATGAGCCGTACGGACGAAAAGACCGTATTGATCTGCATGCACGGCAGAGCCATCCGGATCCTCTTATGTTATCTGCTTAATTACCCGCTCAGGAGCATGGATATGTTTGAGCATGAGAATCTCTGTCTTTATGAACTGCATTACACCGGATCAATGTTTTCGGTGGAACGTTTCAACGACGTAGCTCACTTAAGATCTTTCAATTGAGCGAGCGCTGATCTGGCCTTGCTGTCGATGCTGTTTTTATACTCGTGCCTCCGGTAAGAAAGCGCCTGCTCAAAGTAGCGGCGTGCTTCAACGCTTTGCCCCTGGGCGATTGCGATGTATCCAAGCTGCAGGCATGCGTTCGGCGCGAAATACCACTCCTCGTCAGCAGACATATCGATGGTCTTCAGATAGTTTTCGCGGGCTTCTCCGGTGCGCTCCAGCTTGTGATAAAGTCTTGCCTTTCGATAGAAGAATTCAACCTGATGCTTTCTGGCCCGCAACGACTCCGGGTCGATTGAATTGAAGATTTCTTCGGCCTCCCTGTAGTAACCGCCATCGGTGAAAAACCGCGCGCGCGTCAGCGGTACCGATGGCAATTCGGATGAGGCCAGATTCTTCGCGGCGTGTTTGTCTGCCTCGGTGACCTCCTTACCATTTGATTCAGCTTCCCGGAAGGCGATTATTGCCTCGTCCTGTTTTCCGTCGAGCCAATAACAAAGACCGATCTTATAATGTGCATCCTTAATGTAATTCTGTCCGCGGTAATGGTGCAAGAACAATGAATACTCATGCACAGCATTCGTATAGTCGGCTTTGTGAAGAAACACTTCGCCACGCAGGTAGTTCGTATAAATAACAGTGAAAGCCAGTTCCGGACGAAGGTACTTCAACGCTTCTTCGCTGGAGCCGTTCTTCATATGGAAGTTCGCGATCATGAACAGCGCCAATGGATTTTGCGGGCGCAGCGTCAGTACGTATTCCATTTCAAGTATCGCTTTTTCGGGTTGTTGCAGCATGAATCCGGTCGTGAACGCATGCCAGAGCGTGCTCTCGAATGCGAACGGATGATTTGAAGCTGCGAGTTTTTTCAGCTGTGAAAGCCCGGTGTTAACCGATCCTTCCATACCAAGCAGTCCCAGTATCCAGTTGTACTTGTCGGGTACGGATCCGATCATCACGTTCAGCAGGCCGGCTGTTTTAAGGATGGGCTCATACTCGGGAAATCGCTTCCGGACATCGTGCGTGTACAGGTATGCCTGACGCAGGCGCAGGGCGGCGTCAAGTTCCTTCCCGAACTTGAGATACACATATGCCCATTGGAGATTAAGTTCCGCCTGTAGCGTTAATTCATCGGCGTTATCCTTTCTTGTTTTTCGCGAAGTACGCTTTTCGAATGAAGTTTCGTATGACGTGAAATTTCGCGGGTTTTCCGTCACGATGAGTTCCAGGGTTTCCGAGAGCGATACCACGTAAATTTCCTGTGGTGTTTGCGGATCGGGAATCATGCTGCGGGCGGATTCAAGCCTGAGATCAAGAACGCGCTCATAGGCTTCCAGCACATGTTTATCGAATGTAAAGACCTGGGCGAATAATCCCGCGGGAAGAAACAAAAAAAGGCAAACCATGCGGATTGCCTTTTCTGTAAAAACGTTTCGCGGACTATTCAACTTTCTTTCTTCGTGACGGTGTAGTGACCGGAGTCTTGGCCGACTTTGGCTTGTCGCCCTCGTCAAGACTGTCCATGTCAACGTCGGCGAGGATTCGTCCTGAGTGCTCGTCAATAACGATCTTCTTCTTCTCGCGAATCTCGGCGATCTTCTGAGGAGGTATAACGATGTTACATCCTTCAGCAGCGCCACGCACCACGCGTACAACAGCCAGCCCGTTAGAGAGACTGCTGCGAAGGCGTTCGTAATATTTGTAAAGTTTGTCTTCAATTTTCTGAGAAGCTTTTTCCCGCTCGGCGAGCAGACGTTTCTCCTCTTCATGGCTTTCGGCGAGAATGTCATCGAGCTCCTTTTTCTTCAGATCCAGGTGATCCCCACGCTCCTTGATCAACTGATTCGTTTTCTCAATTTCGTCTTTTTTGCCCTGAATGCTGTCTTTCCCCTCTTTGATTTTCTTCTCGCACAACTGGATTTCGAGTTCCTGGAGTTCGATTTCCTTGGTGATCGCGTCGAACTCGCGGTTATTCCTCACATTCTTCTGCTGCTCTCCGTACTTCTTGATCAGCTTTTCGGCCTCCTTGATCCCTTCCTTGTATTTCTTGTTTCCTTCTTCTATTTCCTTAAGTTCTGACTCATAACGGGCTAGGCGGGTATTGTATCCTTCGATTTCATCAGCAAGATCCTGTACTTCATCCGGCAGGTCACCTCTCAGTTTCTTTAGTTCGTCTAGTTTGCTGTCAATGGACTGAAGTTTTACAAGCGCTTCAAGCTTCTGCGCAACTGATTGATTTTCCATTAGTTATATGTAGCTTATTGGATTTGTGACGGTTCTAGAAAAATTGATCGCAAAAGTAGGAAATTTTTTCATTAAAACCTCTTTAATTAGTTCTTTGGTGAAAACCTCGCTTTCGTAATGCCCGATGTCCGCAACCATGATTTTCCCGTCTGCATCGAAAAATTCGTGGTACTTAAAATCAGCTGAAACATAGGCATCGGCCCCGGCAAGGATGGCGTTTTTTAACAAAAAGCTGCCGGCTCCTCCACAGACCGCGACCGTTTTGATCGGCCGGTCCGGCGGCCGGGTAAATCTCACCACCTTTGCTTCCATACTGTTTTTTAAACTTTGGAGAAAAGCCATTGGTTCCATACCGTCCGGTAGGTCTCCTATCATCCCGGATCCAACCTCCTGATTCTCATTACTTAGGACCGACACATAATATGCGACTTCCTCATACGGATGTGCGGAACGGAGTGCGTCGAGAATCCTGCGTTCAGCGACAAGCGGAAAGATTACTTCCACCCGGGTTTCGCTCACGTACTCTTGCTCGCCCGGCTTTCCGAGGAACGGGTCGGCACCCTCGAGCGGTTTGAACGTACCCGTGCCTTCAAGCCGGAAACTGCAGTTGGCATAATTACCGATGTTCCCGGCTCCGGCGTCATGCATGGCTTTCAGCACCGTTTCGGTGTGCCCCGACGGAACAAATGTAACCAGCTTGCCAAGGGTCTGGCGTCTCGGAAGGAGAATCCGTGGGTTAATAAGCCCGATCCTGTCGCAAATTTTCCGGTTCACGCCCGATGCGACGTTGTCCAGGTTCGTATGAAGGGCATAAATGGCAATCTCATGGCGGATCGCCTTGATGACAGTTCGTTCCACATAATTTGAGCCGGTAAGTCTGGATAGCCCTTTAAAAATGATCGGATGATGTGCGATAACCAGATTTGCATTTTGTTCAACCGCCTCATCAACAATACTTTCGAGGCAGTCCAGTGCAATGAGCACGCCGGTAACCGTCATATCCGGATTACCGGTGAGCAGTCCGGAATTGTCATAAGACTCCTGGTAAGGAGGGGGAGCCCATTCTTCAAGGTGGCGAATAATTTCCCGTACGGTCAGACTCGGCTCAGGCATCAAGGGATAAGGTGTAGTTAAACATCAGGACAGGTTTGCAAAGCGCGTTTGA
>CBKWFZ010000125.1:0-8123 GCA_966673785.1 uncultured bacterium | reverse complement strand
CAGTCGGGATTAAAAAGAAGACGAGAACAGGGACAGAATAGGTGCCGCAAGTTGGACTGCGATTTTGACGCAATCCTTTAGATTTTTGAGGGCGGCACGAATGAATTTGCAAACCGAATTGTATTGGATCCCCATGATGCCGGAAATTTCCTCATTCGAAAAGTCATGGAAATATCGGAGCATTATCGCTTCGCGTTGGCGTTCTGGCAAATTTTCAAGAAGCTCATTGATGTGCCGCGTCTGCGACGAGGCACCTTCCCTTTCGATAATAGCCTCCTCATGGGAAGGTGATGAGAGTACCATAAATGGGCGAACAGAATCACTCTCCAGATCAAAGCTTTTGGATCGATTCCGCTGGATTTTATAACGAAGGGCCCTGAAGAGATAGAATTTGATTGATGTCGTGTTGGATACCCTTTCGCGACTGTTCCATAATTCTATGAACAAATCCTGCAGGCTATCCTCGACAAGTTGTTCGTTGAGACAAAGTTTTCGACCGTAACACAGTAGCGCGCACGCATATGTCCGGTATATCTGCTCATAGGCATGTTTATCACCCTTCTTGAACAAGGTCCAAAGATAAGCTTCCGAATTACACTGCATATGTTGCGTCGTATGCTTTGAACATAGAACAAAGTAACGCAAATTTTTGGAATTGCAATCGTTTGATAAAATAACGGTTTAGCTATCGCCTACTTTTAGGACTGAAGCATTAAACTTCTGTTCTTGTTTCTGACTGATGCGCCAAAATCTGAATTTTTTCAGCCCCGACCTCCTCCCGAGAGGGAATCCCGGTCCTACTTCAAAAGAAAAGATTCTTTAAGCAACTCCTCCGAGTTTGTGCCAACATACACAAAGAATTCTCCTTCATCAGCCATGTACTGCATTTCAGCGTCCCAATACTTCAGATCATTAATGTCTATTTCAAATTCCACTTTCGTCGATTCGCCCTTCTTCAAGAATATCTTTTTGAACCCTTTTAAAATCTTTACCGGGCGTGTAACCGTAGCAACAGGATCCCCAACATATAATTGCACCACTTCTTCGCCATCGTAGGCCCCCGAATTAGTCACCGTAACCCATATCTTAAGCGTTTCCTGTTTGGTTATCTCAGTAGCGCTGAGTATCAGGTCGCTATAGTCAAATGTTGTATAGCTTAGTCCGTATCCGAATGGGTATGCCGGCGCATTGGGAGCATCTTTATACTGGGTCCCATTTTTGTGTGGCCTTCCCGTAGCTTTATACAAATAACTCAGCGGCGCCTGCCCAACATGATAAGGAAACGTTACCGGAAGTTTTCCTGCGGGATTGTACGCTCCAAATAAGACATCTGCCAATGCTGACCCAGCTTCAGTTCCGGGAAGCCAGGCCTCTAGAATAGTCTCGAAATTCTCATTAATCCAGGGAAAAATAATGGGTCTTCCATTTGCGAGTACACATACCGTTGGTTTATTCAATTTTCTGATACTTTTGGCAAGGTCCACCTGACATTCCGGTATGTGCGGTTCAACCAGTGACGTATTTTCGCCTGCAAACCAACGTCCCTCGCCTAGTGTTAAGATGATCAGGTCAGCTTTCTTAGCCGTTTTAATTGCGTCTCTCAATAACCCGGCATCGGGAGTACGTTCATCTTTAGTCCCTGCCGCATACAACACCGTTGTGTTTGGTCCGCAATACTGCTTAATCCCTTTATGAAATGTTATGACAGAATCGGCTATGCCCCATGCGGACCATGTGCTCATCAACGTTGCAGGGTTAGAATCGATTGGGCCAATAACTGCAATCGTTCGGTATTGTTTCGGATCTAAAGGCAACAAGCTTTTCTCATTCCTTAGCAGCACCATGCTTTTCTTTGCGATATCTTTTGCATGCAGCCGGTGTTCCGGTGCGTACCAGACCTTCTTCGAACGTGTACTGTCGAAATACCGATACGGGTCATCGAAAAGGCCGAGCTTAAACTTTAGTCTTAATACGCGTCGCACGGATTCGTCCAGTTGTACTTCCGGCACAATACCCTTTTCAACCAGGCCCTCTAAGTGGCGGGCATAAACCAGGCCCATCATGTCGACGTCCGATCCGGCCATGATAGCAAGTCGGGCAGCGTCTTCTGAATCTTCTGCGACGCCCCATTTTACCATCTCTTCAAAAGAATCCCAGTCAGATATAACGACGCCATCGAAGCCCCAGGCCTTTTTCAAAATATCCGTAACCAGGTATTTACTTCCACTGCATGGAATTCCGTCAAAGTCGTTAAATGCATTCATAAATGTCGCACATCCTGCCTCTGCAGCAGCCTTGAAAGGCGGCAATACATATTCATGTAAATATCTTTTTGAGATGACTGTTTGATTATATTCCCGGCCAGCCATTACCTGACCATATCCTGCAAAATGCTTAGCGGTCGCCGCCATCGTTGTTGCTTTTGTCAGGTCGTCTCCCTGAAATCCCTTTACGCGAGCAACGGCGATTTCGCTTGCGAGGTATGGGTCTTCTCCCCCGCCTTCCATGGAACGTCCCCAACGTGCATCGTAACTTACATCGACCATAGGAGCAAAAGTCCACATTACACCCGTAGATGTCGCTTCTATGGAAGCTATCTCAGCGGATCTTCTAATGGCCTCCATATCCCAACTGGCTGCTTCGGCCAATGGAACAGGAAACGTAGTACGAAAACCATGAATGACATCCATGGCAAATATCAGTGGTACCTTTGAAGCCGATTCTTCTACTGCGATCCGCTGCATCCGTATTTTATCCTCAACTGTCGCGACATTGAGAAACGAACCCACATTACCGTTTCGTATTGCGTCCCAAACATCTATCTCTACGTTCTTCTGATTGTTTTCGACCATCTTGCTGCCACGCAACTGATTCAATTGACCCACCTTTTCACGCAGTGTAAGCCGGTTCAGTACAGAATCCACTTTTCTATCTAGTTCCGGAGTGGGTTGGCATTTCGCCTGATCAGTGAGAGACAAAAGACTTATTGCTAGCAATGGAATTGATAAAAAGTAAACGCGACTCATTTGAACTTATGGTTGAAATTAAAACGTGTGCTAAGGTACTTTTTTAAATCTCAACCGAATGGATTTGCAGCTTATAAATCTTGCTTCCTGTAGAAATATTATTGCGAGGTCGTTAACAATTTGACTTCGCTGCGACTAATGCTTCACCAGCAAATGTCAACGTTGTTGCTTCCGCCGTCGACTTCCACTGTCAGGGTTTATCTTCGATGTACTTACTGTTTTTTAGTATTCACTTCAGCCTAACCTGCAGCGATACCCCGATCGTGAAAACGAAATAAATTAGATGTCGACTCAAACATGTTGCCACCGTTCGGAGTCCTACAAAGGTATCCCAATCATCTTCTCCGTTTAGATTAGTAGATTTTCCTGGAAAACTCCCTACGGGAACACATGTCAATAGCAGAAACCAAAAAATGAGCGCAACAACTCACTGAGTTGAATCTTACGTTATTATTTTTACGGATAACTTGATAAAGTCCTGTTGAAAAACCAGTATGATGCCACCCCGAATATTCGATATCCCAAGTATCCGTTATTTAAATAGTCTTCTTATCGCGGTACTGCTCTGCCTTTTCCTGCCTTGCTGCAGAGAAAAAAAAGAAGTCTATTCGGGGAACCCCATTTTAGATGGCTGGTACGCCGACCCCGAAGTTGTTGTGGTGGGTGATCACTACTGGATATTTCCAACGTATTCAGCCTCGTTCGATGAGCAGGTATTTTTAGACGCGTTTTCTTCAACCGATCTTGTGCACTGGAAAAAACACGAAAGGATAGTCGACACCTCTCGTGTCGCATGGGCTGAAAGAGCAATATGGGCGCCAAGCATGATAGAAAAAGATGGCCGCTACTTTTTGTTCTTCAGCGCGAATGATATACAAAATCCCGACAGCAAATGGTGGAATCCCGATCTTCATCACGAAGGAATGGTGGGTGGAATAGGTGTTGCAATCTCATCATCTCCCCAAGGTCCTTACACCGATTATATTGGAAAACCATTGATCAATGAGTTCTATAATGGTGCACAGCCAATTGATCAATTTGTTTTTGAGGACGATGGGGAATACTACATTATTTATGGGGGATGGGGACGTTGCAACATAGGTAAACTCACCGATGACTTTACCAGTCTAATACCCTTTGATACAACAACAATCGTTAAAGAAATAACGCCGGAGGGCTACGTCGAAGGGCCGGTCATGTTCAGGCGAAACGGTTGGTATTACCTGATGTGGTCGGAAGGAAACTGGACAGATGACTCCTATCGCGTCGCGTATGGCCGGTCCAGGTCCATCGATGGGCCATTCCAAAAGGCCGCGACCGTACTAAGAAGCGATACTGCGCTAGCGACCGGTGCTGGGCACCATTCGGTACTAAATATACCAGGTACTGACACCTGGTATATTGTCTATCACAGGAGACCGATTCCCAACGAAGGTCGAGATCACCGGGTAACCTGCATTGAAGAAATGCTCTTTGACAGCGATGGAAATATTGTTCCGATACAATTGACTTCTTCAGGTGTTTTACAAAAAACACTCAAGTAATCCCGGTCAGCCAACACACAGAAGATTGCGCAGGGATATGCCTCTGGTCCATTGAGCAGTTCCAGTGACGACACAAGACCGGAAACAATGTATTGATTCATTATTCGACCTGCAAGACTATTCTTCTGTAAGTCTTCAATGGCGGGCTTCCATCATCCACAACCTCTAGTATTATGTGGATATACGCAGCAGCCGTCTCGGGAACGACAAAGGAGGCATTGTCAGACGACTCCTGTTTGATCATCAGAGGTCTGTCCATCCCGGAAGGATCCGCATAGTGCCACCAGTAAAAATAGACATTGTCGCCATCGGGATCAGTGGCTGCCGCCCTGAATTCAATCTTCTGACCTCGCCTAACGACTTCTTGAATGTTCACCTCGGCAATCACCGGATGATGGTTTGCTTCCGCGAAGGTTTCTGTACACCAATCCATTCGTGCGGCAAAGTCGTTTTGCAGATCAGGGATCCATCTCCAAAGCGTTTTATGAGGATTGTCGTCGTCGGGTGCATCCAGCCAGTAGTTGCCACTCACCGGGCCATATCGACCGCCCCAGCCGCCATATGAGTAATTTTTGTAAGCCTCCAAACCGTTGTTGACGAAACTCAGAAAAGCTGGCGTATCACCTTCGCTAATGTTTTCCTGTGGATACCAGGATCCCAACGGACCATGGTTAGACTTCACATTTTCATATAGCCATTCCTTGCTCATCAAATGAGGATGCGGATTATGAGGTAAGGGCTTCTCTACAGAGTGGTAATTCCAGGTCATATGAAATGCATTGTTCCGGATCACCCTTATCTCCGGCATATGCTTAACGATCCAATCTCCAGCTTCATCCTGAAAATCAATCGTAATCAAGCGAACCTTCGGCGCCTGTCGCTGGAATTCCGCAGGATGGTTTTTTCTAAGTTTCCATAAAGCATGCGCAACGGTGTTAATACCCCCCCAGCAATTAATATGCAGCAGGTTTTCCTTCAGATTGCGAAGTTCCCTTATGATCAATTCAGCACCCTCGGAATCGGCATAAGGAGGAGCCCCCAGTAAATGTCTCGCGTCTTCATTCCCCAGTTTGGTAATCGATTTCAGATACTCCACAGACGGATAATCCGGATTGTGCAAAAGAAGATTCTCGCGAACCCTGCCATACAGTGAATAGGCCTCGTTGATCCACCCGAGCCCATGACCATTTTTTTGCCACTTCGAATTGGTTGCAATGATACCTCTCAAATCCATATCAGCGCTATAAAGCAGAAGTCTGACAAAAGAACTCCGGTCGTCAACCTCACCGTCTTGCGTGATAATGACAATGGGTTTCTCAATCGCGTAACATATGCTCAAGGAACCGAGTCCGGTAGCGAGCACAACGGACCGCATGAGTGCTTTCATTTGATGCAAGAGACTAAATTTTCTGTGTCTTTCTCAATTTGAAATAATAATGCGTTTGTACGAGGTGAGTTCCGGGCTCCCATTATCCTTTACCTCAAGAATGATATGTACACTCTCGCCAACCGCTATTCCAGGAGTAATCAATGAAGCGTTCTTTTTATCGGACCCGTTAATTGTTACTTGGCCGCTATAACCATCCGCCCCATCGTAGTGCCACCAGCGATAAGATAGCCTATTGTCATCGGGGTCCGTTGAACCGGCTGCACTCAGTCTTACCTTTTTGCCTTCACGGGATTTGATATAAACAAAGCTGTCTGAGATATCTCCCTTGAAAGCTGCAATAGGCGCATGGTTACACGATTTAAAATCCATTCGTTCCCACATGCAACGCGCGTAAAAACTGTTCGTCGTTTCCGGAAGCCACCTCATCAACTCATTCGGCTTCCGATGGTCAGTGATCCAGACATTTCTTAGTTGGAACTCGTGAAACATATCGCCCCAACCGCCGAAACCAGGCTTTGCGATTTGGCTCAATCCCAGGTTCATGGAAATCAGGTTTAGAAACGCGGGCGTATCCCCTTCGCCCCCTTTGTCATATAGTCTTCCCAAAGGGCCCGAATAGTCATGCACTTTCTTTTCATCAACAGCACCTATGTATTTCCAGAAATTATTTCCATCGGCCAGCAGAACGGCGGGAACAAGACGCTGCCCTTCATAGTCGCCATAAAAGGGCTTCTCAGTCCCGATATGGTTGCCTATTACATCCAGATCGATAAACATATCGAAAGTGACATCCTGAAAACTTATACAATGAAATATCAGCTTACCTAGTAAGGCTTCAAGCTCATCTTTTGTGTGTTTCTGTTCATATCTCCACATTGCCTGTGCAAATGTGATGGAGCCGCCCCAGAACCCGACATAGATCGGACGATCATCCTTTTTTTCGAAAACCTCGAGCAATAACTCTGATCCGTCCGAATCACGTCCTTCACCAACATAGTCTCGGAATCGCTCCTGGCCCTCATCCGACGCGCCTGTCATACGCTGGGCTGTGCCCTTACCTTGCCTGGTAATGCCTCTGAAATAATCAGCCGAAGGAAACGCCGGATCATGCAGTCTTAAATTGTCAACAACCTGCTCATAGGCATTAAAAATTTCCTGCGCCCTGTTCCACATTTCAGTCGGCCAGTTTTCAATCCACTGCGTCTCGGGTCCCTGATCGGTAATGACAATAGCCTCAATGTCAATTTCATTTGCGTAGTGCAAAAGCCGGATAAGTGAATTATCGTCATCGTGGGTCATGTCGGTGCAAATCACGTATCGATATTTTTTTGCAGCCTGTCCAAAGGAATCAGGACAAGTGGCCATCACCATGCAAGTCAGAATTACAATAAGCGTGTATGTTCGTGTTCTTGTACTCATGTAGTTCATTGAAGTAATCGTGGACGAAATTTGGCTGCGTATGATTCCCTCGCTCTCCGGCGCATCTCAAAGAAAAGGACTGGTCCATTGTTCTGCGTAACGATAATAGATTTTTTCTTTCCTATCGTCATTTGACCGACCTTCCGCGCGTCCCCATCTACAACGAAATTAGTTTCATCTGGACCCAAGGGCCGCCAATTCATCTGACCATCCCCCAATAGAATTGTGCCCAAAGATGCGTCGTAGCGACCAAAGAGTGTCTCCTGCGCATACATATTCCCAACAAGGATCATATCCAAAAAACCATCCTCGTTCAGATCCTCCGTAAGGATATCATTGACAGCGGAGATCTGCGCGATCTCGGGCAACGCCGAGATCTGAAAACCTTTGCCGTCCGTATTCCTCAGCATCAGGGAGCTTAACATATACGCAGAATGTGTTGTACTACCTTTCAATTCTTGTGCTGTAAACGATCGATCAAAAGCACTGCGGGCGTACTTATCAAAGGTCTCAAAACGTTTTTTTACGCCAGGTATCTGATCAATCAGTACGAGCCGGTTATGGACAACGAACCGATCCTTATCGACACCGTTGTAATAGGTAACGATGGGATCGATAGAGCCATTGCCATCGAAGTCCTTGCTGACCAACTGGACGGGGTGCCTTGCCTCAGGTTTGAAAAAAGAATTCTCACCCGTATTTCCGGCGATCAGATCAGGATATCCGTCATTGTCGAGATCCGCG
>CBKWFZ010000124.1:0-8127 GCA_966673785.1 uncultured bacterium | reverse complement strand
GGCATTTTCTCCATTTGCAATTGAAGGAAGGGATATCAACATAAGTAATATGCCCACAAGTAATCTCCCGGTTCGTCGTGTCATCATGCTACATCAAAATAAAAGACATTTTTATCCTTTAATAATTCAAATTTTTTTTCAAGCCCGTTTCAGAAAGAATAAACCTTTCTCGAGGTTTTCGGTAAAATCTTCCAGTGCGGTAGACTCCAGCATAGTTTTAAGGTTTGAGCGTATTTCCTTGAACTGATAATGAATAGGGCAGGGTTTCTTTTCATTACAAGCTTTTAATCCGAGGCCGCAACCGTTGAAGAGCTGATCTCCATCGATCGCAGTTACGATATCTGCAAGCGAAATGCGCATGTGACTGTTGTCCATATAAAATCCGCCGTTGGGTCCTTTAATAGAGAGCACCAGTCCCTTGCGGCTCAGGTCCTGCAAGATCTTGGCCATAAAGGGTTCGGGGGAATCAATGGCTTTCGCGATATCCCTGATGCCCACGCGCATTCCACTTTTAGATGTACGGGCAATGTAAAGCATAGCCCGGATCGCATATTCACATGCTTTTGAGAACATCGTTCAGTGTTGTTGAGGCAAAGGTAATCAAAGCTTCAATTAATAAAAGAGTTTTTTATCTTTTATTATTACGGGCTTCCATGGAAAAGGTTTTGAGCAGCGGATATATTTTGACTTTCCCGACAGTAACAGCAAATATGGTCGTTCCGAATTTATACCAGGTTGCCTTATCCTGGAGACATCAATAGCAGATGACAAAGTAGTAACTGTATGCAGGGCTGAATAGGTGTGGCGTGGAGCTGTACAACAAGGAAACGTCAGTATCCCACTACGAAGAGACAAATACGAAAATCCTTCTGCCCAAGGTTGCGACGCCATATAAAACAGCGAAGGCTGAAGTTCACATAAACTCCAGCCTTCGCGTTGGTTTGGTATGCGTTACGACTATTTCTTATAAACCTTGCCCTTCTTCAACGATGAGTCGCGAACGATGAGACGGGTCTTCAAGACTTTTGTTTCGGGATCCGGCTCGCGGTTGTCTTTTGATTTTACTTCGATCTGGCGGATCAGCAGCTTTGCAGCTTCCTGCCCCATTTCGAATCCGGGCTGGTCGACTGAGGTCAGTGGCGGATCCATCAGGGCGCTAAAGAACCAGTTGCTGAATCCCACCACGGCGATGTCGCCGGGAATTTTTAGACCTGCTTCTTTTATCGCCTGCATGGCGCCCATGGCAGCGGGATCGTTAGTCGAGAATATTGCATCAGGGCGATTCGGCATCTGAAGCAGTTTTTCGGTAGCGATCTTGCCCTCTTCAATGGTACCGAGAGGACATGACATGATCAGGTCTTCGTAAACGGGGACGTTGTTTTCCCGCAGTGCCTCCAGGTAGCCGTTCAGGCGCTGTTTTGTGATGTCAAGATTTGGCGGACCTTCAAGGTGCGCGATGCGCTTGCACCCCTGATCGATAAGGTGCTGGGTGGCATCTTTTGCGCCGCTTAGGTCATCGACGATTATCTTGCTTGAATTTGGCGTATCGTAAACGCGATCAAAGAATACCATGGGTACACCCTTGGCGAGAATACCTTCAATGTGTTCGAAGCTGCTGGTCTCACGCGACAGGGAGATCAGCATGCCGTCGACGCGGCTGTTGAACAACGCCTTGATATCCGTTTTTTCGCGCTGCAGTGATTCGTTGGACTGGGTGATGATCACATTGTATCCCGCGCTGTAGGCAACGTCTTCGATTCCGCTGATGACGGTTGAGAAGAAGAAGTGGACGATTTCGGGAATGATGACCCCGAGTGTATTGGTTTTACTTTGCCGCAGACTGAGCGCAACGATGTTCGGCTGATAATTGAGTTTCTCAGCCAGTTCGTTAACAGCCTTTTTTGTTTCCGGGCTAATATCGGGATGGTCTTTAAGCGCCCTGGATACCGTAGAGGGTGAGATCCCGAGTTCACGGGCGATGTCTTTAATGGTTACCTGATTGTACTTCATTTTTGAGATTGATTTTTAAACATTCCGGAGGGGTTAAGCAGCTGTAGTCGGTACAAGTTTAAAAAGGAATTCCGGAATAACCGCAATCGTTGCGCAACTTTTTTCGCAACATCGCAATCGATTGCGCGTCCGTTTACGGGTGCGATTTCGTGAATATTTCTTGCCTTTTTCGGATTTCGTATTGCCGCCGCAGATATTTTCACTGCCGTCAGCACAAACGTTGACGCATCTTCATACCTAAATCCAATAAAAACTCATGAGGAATTTTTACTTAGTGAAAGGAGTCTTCGTGGTCCTGCTTCTTATCGGAAGCGTCACCGCGTGGGCTCAGACGTCGCGGATAACAGGACGTGTTATCGCGAGTGACGACAGAACCGGACTACCCGGTGTGAGTATTCTCGAAAAAGGTACAACAAACGGTACCGTTACTGATGCGGAGGGGAACTATAGTATCACCGTTTCGCAGAACGCTATTCTTGTTTTCTCGTTCGTGGGATATACCACACAGGAGACCTCGGTGGAAGGCAGAAGCACCATTGACATTACAATGGAATCCGATGTCACCGCTCTCGGTGAGGTCGTTGTTATCGGTTATGGCCAGCAGGAGAAGAAGGATGTGACCGGATCGTTAACTTCTATCTCAACGAAGGAATTTAACAAAGGCGTATTAACCGCTCCGCAGGATCTGCTTGTCGGCCGCGTGGCTGGCGTGTCGGTAATATCCAACGGGGGGGCTCCCGGAGCAGGATCAACGATCAGAATACGTGCCGGCTCTTCGTTGAATGCAAGCAACGACCCGCTGATTGTCATTGACGGTTTTCCTGTTGACAATAATGGAATCGGCGGAACGGCAAACCCGCTGGCGGCAATCAACCCCAACGACATCGAGTCCTTTGTAATTCTGAAAGATGCATCAGCCACGGCCATCTACGGCTCAAGGGCTTCCAATGGTGTTATTATCATTACAACGAAAAAGGGTGCTTCCGGCAAACCGCAGATCCAATATAATGGTACGCTTTCGGTGAGTACGCTCGCAAAGAAAGTTGAAGTACTGACGGGTGACGAGTACAGGGATTACATCAACACGAAGGTTGAAGAAGGCTCAGTGAGCGGTCTTGGCGCATCTGCGCTGACCAGACTTGGACCTGAAAACACAGACTGGCAGGATGAAATCTATCGTACCGCGATTTCCCATGACCACAACGTAAGCGTTAGTGGAACATACGGCATTCTCCCGTACAGGGTATCCTACGGATATACCAAACAGGAGGGGATTTTGCGCAACACCGATGTTAGTCGAAACTCGATCAATGTATCGCTTACGCCGAGCTTCCTTGATGGAGCGTTGAATGTATCGGCAAATATCAAGAGTTCGTTCTCCAGGAACAATTTCGGAAATGAAGGGGCAGTTGGCTCGGCTGTTACGTTCGACCCCACCCAGCCCGTACGTAATGGTAATACGTTGTACGGAGGTTATTTTACATGGACACAACTTTCGTCAGATCTTCCTGGCGGGATCATGGATCCTGACGGTGAAGCCACTCAACTTGCGCCCGCTAACCCCGTTGCCCTTATTGAGCAGACTAATAACAGGGCAGATGTTAATCGCCACCTTGGAAATCTGCAAGTCGATTATCGCTTCAAGTTTCTCCCTGATTTAAAGGTCAATGTGAACGCAGGTTTTGACATCATTAAAACGGAGGGTTCCAATATCAGACCGGTGAACGCAGCCTTCACCTTGAGGGAAGGACCTGGTCTGACGGACGTTTATTCAGCAGAAAACCGGTCCGAACTATTTGATATTTACCTCAATTATACCAAATCATTTTCTTCGCATAAACTGGAAGCAACTGCCGGATACTCGTTCCAGTCCTTCACGCGTGATGGCCAGTCGTTCCGCACGCGGGGAGACGGCTCGGTCATCTACGGAGACGATACTAACGATGACGACGTTCTGGACGCGCCGTTGAAAGATATTCCGAATCCAACTGATCTGCTTTCAATCTTCGGAAGGCTGAACTATTCTTTCGCCGACAAGTATCTTATTACGCTGACATTAAGAAATGATAACTCGTCTCGATTCAACGAGGACAACCGCTCTGGTTTGTTTCCGGCGGCGTCGTTTGGATGGAGAATAAGTGACGAGGAATTTTTCTCCGGTGTTGGCGCCGTTTCGAATCTGAAATTCAGGGCAAGTTACGGAATTACGGGCCAGCAGGATATCGGCTCGAATCCTTATCCTTATCTCCCAAGATTCCAACAAAGTACATCGACCGCGCAATATCAATTTGGAAATCAATTCTACAGTACCTATCGCCCCGCTCCGTATGATGCGAACATAAAATGGGAGGAAACCTCTACGTTGAATTTTGGTTTGGATTTCGGATTTCTTGATGAAAAGATTACCGGAACATTCGATGTCTTTCAACGGGAAACGTCCGATCTGATCGGTTCGATTCCGATTGCAGCTGGCAGCAACTTCTCCAATTACCTTACCACAAACGTGGGTGATATGGAGATTAAAGGCTATGAGATCACATTGAATTTCAATCCCGTCCGGCAGCCTGATTTTGATGTCAACTTCGGCCTGAATTTTACCCGTCTCGAAAGTGAGATAACGAACCTGACGAAAACAAACGATCCGGATTTCTATGTGCCGACAGGCGGGATTTCGGGCGGCGTAGGTAATAATATCCAAAGGCACGCTGTCGGGCAGGCGCCATTCGCGTTCTATACTTTCCAGCAGGTGTACAATGCGGACGGAATGCCTATCGAAGGACTATATGTCGACAGAACCGGTTTAGGTGGCTCTGTTATCAGTAACGAGGATAATAAATACTACAATGAAAAACCGATGGCCGATTACCTGATCGGCTTCAATTCACGGATCAACTACAAGAAGCTGGATTTTTCGTTCTCAAGCAGGATAAGCCTTGGCAACTACGTTTACAACAACGTGTATTCGAGCAATTCGGTGAACAACCAACTCTACAATCAGAACGGATTCTTTAGCAACGTGCCGGTATCAATAAATGAAAGCAATTTCAATGCTCAGCAATACTGGTCCGACTTCTATCTGGAAGATGCTTCATTCTTCAAACTCGACAACATTAGTCTGGGGTACACATTCGACAATGTCGCTAATGATAAGCTCAAAATCAGGTTGAGTACAACAGTCCAGAATGCATTCGTCATCACCGATTATAGTGGCATAGACCCCGAGCATTCAAATGGAATTGACAACAACCTTTATCCACGGCCACGGACTTTCTTATTTGGAGTTAACATCACGTATTAAGCAATTCATATGCATTCGAATATAAAAACATTATTTGCTGCAGGACTAGGACTCTCTGTGTTGATGACCTCCTGCTTCAATGAACTTGACCCGAAGCCACTTGGCGACAGGGTGAAAGATGCCACCACCGTATACGATTCGCCACAGGCATATAAAGAGGGGCTGGCAAAATTGTACGCAACCTTTGCACTCAGCGGACAACAAGGTCCTTCCGGTCAACCGGATATAGAAGGAATCGATGAAGGTTTCGGGAACTACCTGCGCCAGTACTGGAATTGTCAGGAGCTTACGACTGACGAAGCCGTAATGGCCTGGAACGACGCGACGATAAAGGATTTTCATTGGCATACATGGACTCCATCAGACGTATTTATCGGCGCGGTTTACTCGCGCATTATGTATACTGTTGCCTTGTCAAATGAGTATATAAGGGCGACGGCCGGAAACGATGACGCTGAAATTAAAAAATACCATGCGTAGGCGAGATTTCTTCGTGCCCTTGCATACTATCACGCCATTGACCTTTTCGGCAATCCGCCGTTCATTACCGAGGCCGATCTGCCAGGGTCATTCTTCCCGCAACAAACAACACGGGCAGACCTTTTCCAGTATATCGAGGAAGAACTGATTGCTATTGAAAGTGAACTTGGAGCCCCGCGTTTTGAATATGGCCGAGCTGATCAGGCGGCGCTGTGGATGCTGCAGGCGAAGCTTTATCTTAATGCCGAAGTATATATCGGAACTCCGAAGTATACCGAAGCAGTGACCGCAACCAAAAAAGTCATCGACGCGGGCTACACTTTGTCAGCACAATACCTCCATAACTTCGTTGCTGACAACAA
The DNA here is from genome assembly GCA_966673785.1 of uncultured bacterium. Classification (GTDB taxonomy): domain Bacteria; phylum Bacteroidota; class Bacteroidia; order Cytophagales; family Cyclobacteriaceae; genus Ohtaekwangia. Next base: position 1,977 of record CBKWFZ010000124.1, on the reverse strand, counting down.
TACAAGTCCGGAGATGATTTTCCCGATTACTTTTGACAGTCAGCGTACTCAGTCATACGGCGGGATGGTTTATCTTATCCATGCTCCGATCGGAGGAAGCATGCCAGCTTACGACCTTTTCGGCACCGGCGGGGGATGGGGTGGTATACGTACCACATCCGCGCTTGTCGACAAGTTTGATGACATTTCGGGTGAAACTGATTCCCGCGCTCTGTTCTGGACCGACGGACAAACACTGGAGATCGAGGACATCGCGCAGTTTACTGAAGGTTACGCGATGACAAAGTTCCGGAACAAGACACTCGCGGGCGAGATTGTACCGAATTATCATGCTGACTTCGTCAATACCGATTATCCTATGTTCCGTCTGGCGGATGCATATCTCATGTTTGCTGAGGCCGTCCTTAGAGGAGGAACCGGTGGCACGCTTGCGGAAGCGCTTGGGTATGTTAATGAAATCAGAGAAAGAGCGTATGGCGACGCTTCGGGGAATATAACACAAGGTGAGCTTACCCTTGATTTCATTCTTGATGAGCGTGCCCGTGAGTTATACTGGGAGGGACACAGAAGGACGGATCTCATCCGGTATGACAGATTTACTGGTTCAAGCTATCTGTGGCCCTGGAAAGGCAATGTAGCCGACGGTACCGGAACTCCGGATCACCTTAATATTTTCCCTATTCCGACCGCGGACCTGGGCGCCAATCCAGCCCTTGAGCAGAATGACGGATACTAATCTGAAAATTTAAAGAGATGAAACGACTGAAAATAAAAAATATCATACTGGCTGTTCTGCCTTTGATGCTCGTTGCGTGCTCAGAGGAAGAATTGGTAACGCTCAATTCGGATGCATCTGTGGATCCCGAGCTTTCTGCTACCGCCGTAGTACTCACAAAGGAAGGGGAGGGAACCAATGCCCTTACCGTCTCATGGCCACAACCTGATTACGGGTTCACCGCGTCACCAACGTACTTTATCCATCTCGACAAAGAAGGTGGAGATTTTAGTGCTGCAATCGCCGTAAACAACGGTGCGAACCTGAGCAAAGCATTCAAAGTTGAGGAGTTGAACAAGCATTTGATCAACCTCGGCTTTGAGCCCGGTGAGCTTGGCGGACTGGCGATCCGGATCGAGTCGCGTCTTTCTCCTTCTTACAGCATTATGTCGGAGACGATGACGCTTGACGCGACGGCTTACACTGCCTTTCTGGATTTGTCAACAACCTGGGGAATCGTTGGATCGGGTTATAACAACTGGGGCGCATTCCCTGATGCTCCATTCTACACTACAAGTACCGCCAACGTGCTGGTCGCCTATGTGAAACTACTCGATGGTCATATCAAGTTCAGAGAGAACAATGATTGGGCTAATAATTTTGGAGATACCGGTGCGGATGGCACGCTGGATGCTGGTGGAACTGACATCCCCGTAACGGCCGGCTACAAGAAGATCACCTGGAATACTCAGGCAAATACCTACACGATCGAGCCGTTCACATGGGGAATCGTGGGCTCTGCCTACAATGACTGGGGAGCCGCTGGTCCTGACTTTCCGTTTACGTATGACGACGCAACGAATCAATGGCGTGCAGTCGTAAAACTTCTCGATGGTCAATTTAAAATCAGAAAGAACAACGACTGGGGAACCAACTATGGCGACACTGGCGCCGACGGAACCCTCGAGCCAGGTGGAGGTGATATCAACGTCAGCGCCGGCAAATATTTGATTACATTCAATGAAGTTGACCTGACGATTACAATTGAAGAGATACCTAACATATGGGGTCTCGTTGGAAGCGCGTATAACGACTGGGGTAACGACGGTCCCGACGCTCAATTCATTCCTGACTGGAGAAACGAAGGGGTGTGGATACTTCAGAACGTAACCCTGCTCGATGGGATGTTCAAGTTCCGCGATGCCAACGATTGGGCTACCAACTATGGTGACAATGGTGCTGATGGCTCACTGGAAGCAGGA
>CBKWFZ010000123.1:0-8131 GCA_966673785.1 uncultured bacterium | reverse complement strand
ACTATCAAGAAGAAAGACGGCGGCGCTGGTTGACCGCTTAACTGCATTAGAAATGAAAGGCTTACTGGATCAACGATTTGAAAACGGAGGGGCTATTGTAACGAGACTCGATGATCTCCTGAACTGGGCGCGACTCTCTTCCATGTTTCCAATGACCTTCGGAATTGCCTGCTGCGCGATGGAGTTCTTCAGCACGGCGACGATATATGATATGGACCGTTTTGGCATGGCACCACGCGCGTCTCCCAGACAGGCCGACGTGATGATCGTCTCCGGCACCGTAACATTCAAGATGGCGGAGCGGATCAAGAGGCTGTATGAGCAGATGGCCGAGCCCCGTTATGTGATCTCGATGGGATCGTGTTCGAATTGCGGCGGCCCTTACTGGCAACACGGCTACCACGTGGTGAAAGGTGTAGACCGCATCGTTCCTGTTGACGTGTATGTTCCCGGTTGTCCGCCCCGCCCGGAAGCGCTCATCGGCGGATTTTTGAAACTGCAGGAAAAGATTCGCGGCGAGTCGCTGATGCGGCCCGGCGCCATTGAGCAGCTTATGCAAAAGGAAGGCAACGCGCATGTTTGAACGGATTGTTGAAATTGCAACACCGGAGGCGCGTAACGCCGCACCAGTCGTTGACGAAAACGCGTTTCCAAAAGCGTTGATTATTGATGCGGCCGATTTGCTTGACGTATGCGGCGCACTTCACCGGAATCCTGATACCTACTTCGATATGTTGTCGTCCATTACGGGCATTGACAACGGTCCGGATATCGGAACCATGGAAATCGCGTACAACCTGTATTCGATCCCGTTCAATCTTCACCTTATGCTGAAGATCCGGCTTCCACGGGATGGTGCTGAAGTCGACTCAGTGACACCCATCTGGAAGACGGCGAACTGGCTTGAGCGCGAAATCTTCGATATGTACGGTATTCGTTTTCGCAATCATCCCGACCTTCGCCGGATATTGCTTCCTGCCGACTGGGAAGGTCACCCGCTCAGGAAGGATTACAAGCACCAGGAATACTATAAGAATATCAAGGTGGACTAACGCATGTCTTCGACGAAGTTACAATATGAGTTCAAGCCGGGATCACTTCAGGCATCTGAGCCTAATAAGTTCAGTGGGGAGCAGCTGCGTGCGGAAGAGATGATCATTAACCTCGGACCGCAGCACCCGTCTACCCACGGTGTTCTGCGCCTGGAGGTTCTGATGGATGGCGAAATCGTACGTGAGGTGGTTCCGCATATCGGATATCTGCACCGTTGTTTCGAGAAACACGCCGAAAGCCTGCCATTCAACCAGGTGATACCGTTCGTTGATCGGCTTGATTACACAGCATCCATGAACAATGAGCACGCGTATGCGATGGGCGTCGAACGTATGCTCGGGATCTCGGAACAAATTCCCAAACGCGTGGAGTACGTTCGTGTCCTCGTAGCTGAACTCAACCGGATTGCGTCGCATTTTATCGCTATTGGTACCTATGGTATCGACATAGGCGCATTCACGCCGTTCCTGTGGGTAATGCGCGATCGCGAGCACATCCTCCGCCTCCTCGAATGGGCGTCAGGCTCCCGTCTCCTGTATAACTACATCTGGATCGGTGGACTTTACTACGATCTTCCCGTTGGATTTGAAGAACGGTGCCGTGAGTTTGTAAATTACCTGAAACCCAAACTGGCCGAACTGGACGACCTGCTCCTTAAGAACAAGATTTTTATCGATCGTACAGCGAATGTCGGTGTCCTTCCGCTGGATCTCGCTATCAACTGTGGGGTTACCGGTCCGATGCTCCGTGCAAGCGGCCTCCGATTCGACCTCAGACGCGTTGACGGCTATTCGGTGTACCCGGAACTCGAATTCGACATTCCGGTAGGTGACGGACGCATGGGCAGCCTCGGCGATTGCTGGGACAGAACCTATGTGCGTTTTTTGGAAATTCACGAGTCGCTGCGAATCATCAATCAATGCCTGGATCGTCTGACAACGGACCATGCGCGGACCCGCGACTTTGATCCGCAAGCCCTGGCGCCCAAAAAGATCAGGCCGAAAGCGCAGGATTTCTACATACGCGCAGAGATACCCAAGGGCGAGCTTGGCTTCTTCTTCCGTTCCGACGGCCGCAGCGACATACCCTTCCGCTGCAAATGCCGGTCATGCAGTTTTGTTAATCTTTCCATGCTTCAGGAAATCGCTAAAGGCATTTTGATTGCCGATCTTATCGCTATCGTCGGCTCGCTTGACCTTAACATTGGCGAGGTTGACCGCTAAAATAAAGTAGCCAATAATTTCCCGGCCAATTCATTCCTCCATAATTTGGTGAAAAGGACGAGATTATGGTTAAGATCCTTACGGCACCACAAATGAGGGAAGTGGACCGCCTTACCATCGAGCGGGAGCCTATTGCTTCAATCGATCTGATGGAACGTGCAAGTCGCGGTTTTGTCGATTGGTTCTATGACGCCTTCCGGCCTCCCGATAAGGTTGGCGTGATATGCGGCACCGGCAACAACGGCGGCGACGGCCTCGCGATCGCACGTATGCTCCGTGAATTTAACTTTCCCCTGCAGGCATGGGTCGTGCAAGGCAATTCCTCCGGCTCGGATGATTTCAAAACCAATCTTGTCAGACTTGAAGAAGCCGGTTTGTCGGTTACGGTTATCAGGGATGCGACACAAGCGCCGGATTTTAACGGATGCGATATACTGATCGACGCGCTTTTTGGTACGGGCCTTACACGACCGGTGGAGGGTCTTTATGCAAGTGTGATCAAAGCCATGAATTCGACGAAGGCGATTCGCGTGGCGGTAGACATGCCCTCCGGCTTGTCGGCAGATGCTGCTATCGGCGGCGATGTTGTGGAAGCGCATCATACCGTATCCATTGGTATGCCGAAGTTGAGTTTTTTTCAGCCTGACTGCGCACGATATGTCGGGCAGTGGCACGTGGTTGACATCGGACTGGATCGCGACGCCGTTCGTGAGCAGAAGACAAACAATTTTCTCGTTACGCAGAAGTCGGTTCGAAAACTGCTTCGCTGGCGTCAGCCATTTGACCATAAGGGAACGTTTGGACACGCGCTCTTCGTGGGTGGGAGCTACGGAAAAATGGGTGCAGTTACACTGGCCTGCCGCGCGGCATTGCGGGGCGGCGTAGGTCTCCTTACAGCGTACGTCCCGCGATGCGGATATACGGTGATTCAGACCGCGGTTCCGGAATGCATGGTCATGACCGATCCGTCCGAAAACTACCTCACCGAAGCACCGGACGCGGAGCGGTTTCAGTCGATAGGGGTCGGTCCGGGCATCGGCCAGGATTCCGCGACTGCGAAAATGCTCAGGAGTCTGCTTTCATCTGCTAAGGTTCCTGTCGTTCTTGATGCCGATGCCCTTAATCTCATCAGCACACATCGGGAGCTTATGCATTTGATTCCCAAAGGCAGCATTCTGACTCCGCACCCGAAAGAATTTGAGAGACTCGTCGGTCCGTGGAAAGATGGCTTTGCGCGGCTTGAGCTGCAGAAGAATCTTGCGGCCGAACTGAAGAGTGTCGTTTTGGTCAAAGGCGCCTATACGTCGATCGCGACGCCTTCGGGTCAGGTTTACTTCAATTCGTCCGGCAACCCCGGACTGGCGACCGGGGGCTCAGGCGATGTGCTCACAGGTTTATTGACGGGTCTTTTGGCAAGAGGTTACCCATCGGAAGAATGCGCGATTGTGGGGGTTTATCTCCACGGCCTGGCCGCAGACCTCGGCGTACCCGAACTGGGACAGGAAAGCTTTCTTGCATCGGACCTGATTTCGTTCCTTCCTGCCGCGTTTCTCAAGCTGAAGCGATAAAACAGATTTTTTTCGCATACGTCACAACTTTTTGCTGTGGCTGGCATCTATATATAATAAATCCGCGAAACGGGTGTTGTGCGGAACTTTGGTGCAATTGTTGCCGTATAACAGGAAGAAGGTATGCTTATGGGAAAGTTTCTACTGATCGTTTTTCTTGCAGCAGGTTTATCTGTTCGCGCGCAGGTGAGCGAGGATTATGGAAGCGCCTTCCAGAATGATCCTGCGAAAATTCAAATATTTCCCAACCCCGCAGTTGATTTTGTCCACGTTCGTATTGACCAGCTGCCCGCTCGTAATATCAAGCTGACTGTCCACAATATTATCGGCAACGAAATCCAGGTAGAGACCGAATTGGTCGACGAACATGAAGTCCGCGTCCGTGTGAAAGACCTTAATTCCGGGTATTACTTTATCGCCGTCAAGGATAACGAAGACCGCTTCAGGGCGACGTACAAGTTCGTTAAACGCTAGCGCTGACTCCCAGTAACTCCGCCGCTTTTGCGGCAAACGAGTCAACCTCCCGTTCCGTCGTATCGAATGAACACATCAGACGGACTTCCGATAACTTCTCATTCCAGACATAGAAAAAGAATTGCTCCTGCATCTTTGGAATAATGTGCGGCGGAAAGATGGCAAACACACCGTTGGCGTCAACGGGTTGCGTGATTGTAATTCCTGGAATCACCTTTAACGCGGCATACAGCCGGGCCGCCATCCGGTTCGCATGTGCGGCGTTTCTTTGCCACAGATCAGCCTCAAGCATCGCACAGAATTGCGTTCCTATAAATCGCATTTTCGAATGCAGTTGCATTCCCTGCTTTCTGAGGAAACCGGCGTACCCCGCAGTTTCCCTGTCTCTGAAAAGCACGGCTTCTCCGAACATCATCCCGTTCTTCGTTCCACCGAAAGAAACTATGTCTACGCCAGCGTCGAAGGTGAAGTCGCGAAAATTTTGATTGAGACTAACGGCGGCGTTGGCGATCCGCGAACCGTCCATATGCAAAAGCAGATCATACCGGCGTGCGAGCTTCGCCAGCTCGCGGATCTCTTCAACGCTGTAGACCGTCCCGTATTCCGACGACTGTGAAATTGAAATTATCCTCGGCTGCGGATGGTGCTGATCGCCGATACGAATCAGTTTTTGTTCAATATCCTCCGGCCTGATCTTGCCATGATACTGCGGCACGGGCAAAATTTTGCATCCGGTAAAGACCTCCGGGGCGGTCGATTCGTCAACGTTGATGTGGGCGAGCTCTGAACAAATGATCGAATTGAAGGATCGGGTAGTCGCTTTCAGCCCCAGTACATTGGCGCCGGTTCCATTATATACGAAGTACACCTCGGTTCCGGTTCCAAATAGCGATTTGAAGAGGCTAACGGCCCGCTCCGTGTATGGATCCGCGCCATAACTCGGCACGTGACCCTGATTGGCTGCATGCAATGCCGCCATAACCTCGGGGTGTACGCCCGAGTAATTATCGCTGGCGAAAGACTTTCGTGAACCGTGGACATCCATTGAAGTGACGCTTAATTTTTGCCAAATGTGATTGCCGTGACATCCGGCTTTTGTAAATTTAGTCAGTCGCCACGCCTACGCGAATAAACATCATCTACAGGGCGAAAAAAAAGTTACATGCTTAAAATTCTTGTCCCCACAGATTTCTCGGAGCTTTCAAAAGTTGCCATTCGCTACGCCGTGCGTTTCGCCGGCGCGACTGACGCAGAAATTGTTCTCCTTCATGTAATCGAAATGGTTGAACCTGCAACGGCTGCAATGCGTCGAAAGGCTAAACCGGTTGAAAAGGAAGTGATGGGCAATGCGGCGGAGAAACTGAACGAACTGGTTTCCGGTCTGGCGTCTATATTACCTCCGGAGCAAAAGGTTACCACGCGCGTAGCAAAGGGGCAGACGTTTGCCGACGTGGTTAAAGCGGAAGCAAGGAAGGTGAAAGCCGGCCTGATCCTGATGGGAACCCGTGGCGCGAGTGGACTCCGGAAATATATTGTAGGAAGCAATACTGCATCCGTTATTGAAGTCAGCACAGTGCCCGTACTTGCGGTCCCGGAACTCGCGGAATTCAAGAATCTCAGAAATATCGTCTACGCAACAGACCTCACCAATACAGGACGCGAGTTGAAAACGCTGCTGCCTTATTTCGGCAGGAACGAAGTTATTGTCCATCTGATACACGTGACGCCGTCGGCGAGACAAGTGGCTGTGCACGAGAAAAAGATTGATTCCATTGTGGTTAAGACCGGCGCCGCTAATGTGATCGTGCGCATCCTCGTCAACCGAAACGTGGGCGAAGCGCTTGACCAGTATATCGCAACCATTAAACCCGATTTGCTAGCCACCTTTACCCATGAACACGGTTTCTACGACAAGTTGTTTGACCGGAGCCTTACGCGCAAGATCGCTTTCCAGAGTAAGATTCCGTTACTTGCATTCCGGCAGAAACGATGATACGTTCTAGAAAGACTAAGCATAACCTTTGCAGCGCGTTTAACCTGTGATGGGCGGTGCCAATAAATACACCAACGCAGCGACACAGAGTGGCAGCGTTTCGCAGAGAATACAGACGACCTGCATCAATGTAAAAGACGTGAAGGTGAGTCAGCTCACTCAGATTCTCTCTTCCAGACACTGTACCCCAGACTTCCCAGCAACACAAGCACCATCAGCCAGGAAGACGCGGTCGTGATCTTGTTGCCGGTGTAATACGCAGCGGGCCGGAATCTGAACTCGATAGTGTGACGGCCGCCGGGAATCTCAAGCGCGCGCAACACATAGTTCGCACGTATGATCGGAACTTCGGTGCCATCGATGTATGCGATCCACCCATCAGGGTAGTAGATTTCTGAAAAGACCGCGACCCCCGCTGAAGGATTTTCAGACTCATACTTGATATAATTCGGCTCGTGGGTGACGAGACTGATCGACCCTGAATCTGCGGCCGGAGTTGTTGCAACGTTGAACTTCGAGACATCGATCACCGCGGTGGTCTTCGTATTCGCGTCGCATACCTCCATCAATTCCGCGGTAGGTGTATTGACTTTCACAACATTCTGCACAAACCATGCGGTTCCATTGGCTTCCGGGTTTACGAAAATGTTGCCGCGTTGCGGACCATAAACGATGTATTTGACATTAAGCATGTTCAGCACATGGTACTGATCAAACTCCAGGTTACCGGTCCGTGCAGTGCTGAAGAGCGCGGTCGTCTCTTTAGTGATACACGAGTCGATCAGATCCTGATACCTCCGCAGCTTTGCTCCGTGGTAACCGCCTATTGAATGGTGAAAATATGAAGTGCGTGCCTCGTTAAAGGGATCCTGCAGATTGTACACGCGGTAATTCGTCTTGTCACGGAGAATCGCCTCGTCCGCTTCGGTGGCTGCAATCCTGCTAGCGCGGCTTCGGCGGTACGTATCTTCGCGGGTATAACGCTTGTTAACGGCGGTCAGGTCCGCGAATATCATAATGATAAAAAACGCATAGACAGCCAATGGTGAAAACTTCTTGTGAAGCTGGAAATACAGAACGACAAAGGCGCTGACAATAAACGCGATCGTGCGGATGACATCACTGGTCAACAGGCTTTGACGATCTTCCGCAAGCGCGTTCGTGAACCACGCCGGTAGCTGTGCCTCGCCTTCACGAAGGAAGTCCATCGTGCCACTCAGTAGCAGGATGATCACACATAGCCCTGCCGTTGAAGCAAGCGTTATCCATAAACGCTTCCTGGTGGCGGCGTCGAACCCATTCCGCCAGAAATGTTCGAATCCGATGAATCCCAGCAGCGGCATGCAAAACAGCGGCATGATCAACGCGAAGGTCATCGAGCGGAATTTGTTATAGAGCGGGAGGTAGTCGTAAAGAAAATAGTTGAAGCCCGGAAAGAAGCGCCCCCAGCTGAGCACGACGCCGAACACGGACATCGACACCAGCCACCAGACGTATTTCTTCGGCGCAAACGCAATGCCCACGCCGAACAGGAAGAAAATTATCGCGCCGCCGTAGTACGGAGTACTGTAACCCTGAGGTCCCCAGTATGCCGAAGTGTAGTTAGCCAGTTCGTTTGCTGTTTCCTGATTGCCGGATCGGACAAGCGCGTTATACGTTTCGCTTTCCTGGTCGGAGACGAGGAAGTTCGCGCTCGTGCCGCCGTAGAAATTGGGAATGAATAAAGTGATCGGCTCAAGAATCCCGTTGCTGTATGCAAACGCGTACTCCTTGTTGAGGCCTTCCGTTTCATTTTCCGCCAGCGAGGTGATGGCGAGCTC
>CBKWFZ010000122.1:0-8213 GCA_966673785.1 uncultured bacterium | reverse complement strand
AAATGATCACTACAGTCTTGGCGGTGATGATAAAGAGAACCTTGAAGATGATCCAACGCGAACTTTCGGTTGATGAACATCCTGTTTTTGGGAAATGAAAGGGCCGCACATGCAGGCCCTTTCTTGTTATATCAGATCTTCAGATATTTTTCGAGTTCTCCTTTTTCCTTCGCTGCAACTGCCTTTTTCAATTCTTTGGTCAGTTTGATGTCCGCGCGGTTCTGGCAGTAGTCGAGAAAGATGATGTAGCCGTTGAGCTTTACGTCTCGTTTATCATCGGCTTTGTCCTTGTTTCGAAGGATGTAGCTCGTCATTGACGCGAGGATCGGAACGAGAAGCTTTTCGTTATCCTCGGTGAAAGATGCAAGGGTGCCATCGAGCTCGAAATGGTAGTCGGGGGTTCCGGTCATCCATTTTACGAGTGACGCGGATGCGGCTTTCGTCTTGGGACTCGTATCATTCAGTGGAATTGATAACAAGTATTCCGCGATTCGGGCTACGACTTCTTCATGCTTCCGGTAGTCATCTCTGGTAGCGAATTCAAGATCGTAGTCGAAATCGTCCTGAGCCTGGCAAAATGTTATGGATGCGATAAGCGCCCAAACGAGGATAAGTTTTCCTTTCATGATCGGTAACGTTGGTTTGGGCTAATGTAGCAATCCGCAGTATTCCGAACAATGACGAGTCCGATGCCGCTGTCTATTTTCGATTTGCGATATGAACGGTTCTGTTGAAATCACAGTTTTATTGCTGTTTATTGCATAGGATACGTTTATCTGAATATGACACCGCAGACCATTCTTTTTATCATCCTCGGGATCACTATTGCCGGCTATGTGTTTGATCAGCTTCTGGATTACATCAATCTCAAGGCGCAGCGCAGGGAGATTCCGGACGAGGTTGCCTCTTTTTATGACCGCGGCCGCTACCTCAGGTCTCTTGATTATCACGCCGAACAAACGCGGTTTTCTTTTTTTACTTCGGCTTTCAGCTTTGTGCTTTCCGTTGCCATGCTTTGGTTCGGAGGATTCGGCTGGCTGGACATTTTGCTTTCCGCTGAAATTCAGAACACGATTGTGAGGTCCCTTGCTTTTTTTGGAATCATCGCGCTGGCCGCGGACATACTCGGTCTGCCGTTTCAGCTGTACAGTATTTTCGTAATTGAAGAAAAGTACGGGTTTAACAAAACCACGCTCCGAACGTTCTTCCTTGATAAAGTCAAAGGATACTTTCTCGGTGCGCTAATAGGCGGCGCGTTGTTATCGGTTCTTATCTACCTTATACTGGCGCTGGGGCGTGACTTCTGGATCTGGTTTGCCGTTGTCGCGAGCTTGTTTATGCTCCTGGCGAATATGTTTTACACCTCGCTGATCGTTCCGCTTTTTAACAAACTGCAACCCCTTCCGGATGGAGAGCTCAAGAGGGAGATCGAAAAGTTCGCGGGGAAAGTGAACTTCCCTCTTGATAATGTTTTTGTGATCGATGGGTCGAAGCGTTCCAGCAAGGCGAATGCTTTTTTTTCCGGGATCGGAAGACGGAAAAAGATCGTGCTTTACGACACGCTGATCAATAATCACAGTACATCTGAACTTGTTGCCGTGCTCGCGCATGAAGTGGGGCATTACAAGAAGCGGCACATCATTATTAGTTATTTCCTTTCTGTTGTTCAGATCGTATTCACTTTGTTTGTGCTTTCACTGATCGTTTTTAATGAGGACGTCTCACGGGCACTTGGTGGAAACGAGCTTTCAATCCCCCTCAACCTGGTTGCATTCGGCATTCTGTTTTCGCCCGTTTCTGGCGTGACGGGCTTGCTGATGGCTATCCTCAGCCGGAAGAACGAATACGAGGCCGACGCCTATGCGCGTGAAACGTACGATGGCGGATCGCTTGCACAGGCACTTAAAAAGTTGTCTGTGGACAATCTGAGCAACCTGTATCCTCATCCGCTGTATGTCTTCTTCCATTATTCACATCCGCCATTGCTGGCAAGACTCAGGGCGCTTAACTCACAGACGTAAGATTTTTCCCATTTTGGAGCGCGCTACTTCTCGAAAAAAGAAGCTTTTTTGAGGAGGAGGTGGTTACCTCAATATTTAAGGTGACTGTTTTCACTTTTGCCAGAATTTTGTTCTGTCAAAAAAGAACAGGTGAAATTTTTTTCCCCGCACGCAAACTGGGCGACTTTTTGAACCTATGCGGGAAAGACTCGAGACTGATATGACAAGCTTTTTTGAACACCAGCGAACCAGCTACAAGCGGAGTTACATGCGAAATCTGATCGCACTGGCATCCAGCGACGGGTCCCTCGACGAGGATGAGATCAAACTTATTTATACGATAGGTGCGCGTCGCGGGCTTAAAGACTGGCAGATCAGTGAATTGCTGGAAGAAAGCGAGAAGTTTCCGTTCTTCATGCCGGAGTCCGTCGGCAATCGCATGAATCTTTTGTATGATGTGATGCAGATTGTTTACGCGGATGGCAAGGTAAGCGACTCGGAGTTTTCGTTCATCACCAATATTATCGCCGCCCTGAAGCTCGACGATAGCATTGTAAAAGAGTTGCTCGCGCTGTTTGAGCAGCGCACGCCTACCATTATGGAATGGAACGACTTCATCGAAAACGTTGTGGAGATTGACTCGAAGCGATTTATCACCATCCTGTAACGGGAATTCCATATTGTTGATTTCTGGGATGATTCGAAAATCATTCTATTTTTGTCTGCCTGAAAAAAGCGACAAATATGGAATCAGCAGAAAAATTAACACGTCCGGTTCGACATTTCCTTCCTGAAGATTTTAGTGTAACAGACTGGCCGTCGCTTAAGCCTTATTTCGACAGCCTTCTTGAGCGAACGATCGACTCGGCGGCTTCGTTGAAGAAGTGGTTTGCCGACCGTAGTGAGCTTGAGGGCGTGATTGCTGAGGATCTTGCCTGGCGTTACATACGCATGACGTGTTACACGGAGAACGAGGATTACCTCAAAGCTTACCAGTTTTTTATCCAGGAAATACAGCCGCAAATCGCTCCGGTATCCGACGCGCTTAATCGCAAAGCCGCCGAATCACCGTACCTGCCCGAACTCGAAAAGCAAACCGGCTTTGATATTCTGATACGCAGCCTGAAAAAGGAGATTGAAATCTTTCGTGAGAAGAATGTTCCGCTGTATACCGAAATAAATACGGAAACTCAGAAGTATGCACAGATCTCAGGCGCGATGACGATCACGCATGACGGCAAAGAGCTTACACTTCCGCAGGCTTCCGTTTTGCTTATGTCTACGGACCGCAATCTGCGCGAGACTGTTTATCACAAAGTGAGTGAGAGACGTTTGCAGGATAAGGATGCGCTTGACGAGCTTTTCAGCAACCTTATAGGACTTCGTGATCGCGTCGCGCGAAATGCAGACTTTGCCAACTTTCGCGATTACATGTTCAAATCGCTGGGCCGGTTCGACTACACACCGAAGGATTGCTTTGATTTTCATCATGCTATTTCGCGGGAGGTTGTACCGATGCTGAATGACCTTTCACGCGAACGGAAGCGGGCGCTCAACATCAACGAACTTCGTCCGTGGGACAAAGCGGTTGATCCCGAAGGCCGTCCACCGCTCCACCCGTTCTCGAATGGAACGGAGCTCGCGGAAAAAACTATTGAAGTTTTTTCAAGACTGGATCCCTACCTCGGCCAGTGTCTTTCCATCATGCGTTCAATGGGGCATCTCGACCTTGAATCCCGGAAAGGAAAGGCTCCCGGTGGCTACAATTACCCACTCGCGGAAATCGGGGTTCCGTTCATTTTTATGAATGCGACTTCCACGTTGCGTGATATGGTAACCATCATGCACGAAGGTGGTCATGCTATTCACAATTTCCTTACGCGAAACCTGGAGCTGAATGATTTCAAGTCGACGCCTTCCGAAGTAGCTGAACTGGCTTCGATGTCGATGGAGCTGATATCCATGGATCACTGGAATATTTTCTTCCCGGACGAAGCTGAATTGAACCGCGCGAAACGCGAACATCTCGAGGATATTATCGAAACCCTTCCGTGGGTTGCAACCATCGACAAGTTCCAGCATTGGATCTATGAGAATCCCGGCCACACAAGTGCGCAGCGAAAGGAGGCATGGAACCGGATCTTCGACGAGTTTAGCGATTCCGTCACAGACTGGTCCGGACTCGCCGACGCAAAAGATTTTCTCTGGCAAAAGCAACTTCATTTGTATGAAGTTCCGTTTTACTATATTGAATACGGAATGGCGCAGCTCGGCGCGATAGCAGTATGGAGAAATTATAGAAAAGATCCGGCGCTGGGCCTGCAGGGATATCAAAATGCGTTGAAACTTGGTTATTTAAAATCGATTCCCGAAATCTACGCTGCGGCAAACATTAAGTTCGATTTCAGTCAGGCATACATCAAAGAATTGATGGATTTTGTAAAGGACGAATTGTCCCGGATCAGCACATGAAAAAAATCATTCTCATCACTGGAGGTGGCCGCGGAATTGGTGCGGCTACTTCGCTTCTTGCCGCGCGTGCCGGCTATGACGTTGCCGTAAATTACAGGGTGAATGACGTCACTGCAAACAATGTTGTCGCGCAGATCAGGGAAAACGGCGGTAACGCTATCGCCATCAGAGCTGACGTCGCAGTCGAGGAGGATGTCGTAAGGATGTTCCGTGAAGTGGATGAGAGACTGGGATCGATCACTGCGCTTGTTAACAATGCGGGAATCCTTCAAAAACAATGTAAGGTTGAGCACCTCGACGGGCCGAGACTCCACCGCATATTCGCAGCTAATGCCATTGGTCCGATTCTTTGTGCCCGGGAAGCGATTAAACGGATGGCCCGCAGCAAGGGTGGGAACGGGGGAGCGATTGTCAATGTCTCTTCTACAGCAATAAAACATGGCGGCGCATTCGAATATGCAGACTATGCTGCTTCAAAGGGCGCCGTCGAAGTGTTTACGCTCGGGTTGGCACGCGAGGTCGCGCCTGAGGGGATCCGGGTAAACGCGGTGAGACCGGGTGTCGTACGCACCGAAATTCATGCCGATGGAGGTGAGCCCGGGCGTGTGGACCGGGTAAAGGAAGGTTTACCGATGAAAAGGGGAGGTGAACCGGAGGAAATTGCCCAGGCGGTGCTTTGGTTGCTTTCCGATGAAGCGTCGTATTGTGCGGGCTCGATTCTCGATGTTTCCGGAGGGCGGTGATTACTCAAGCGTCCGGTAATCAATCAGGATGTAGGCGCATTGCATTTCACCCACCTCAATTTTTTCCTGAAGGTCTGCGGCGATGCGGCTTTCCATATCGGGACGTTCTCCGCCAGTCAGGCGAACATAGATCTCATCACCTTCCGCCGGCGTTGTGTGTACCGATGAAGAATAAGACACAACTTCCTCCACAACTATGGTCATGTATTCATGATCGGAATCTCTGACATTTGCGATCAGCCTCACGTGTGATTCGGCTGGCACATTTGGTTCACCTGTCGGGCCGATAAAGGGAACGCTATTGAAGGATTGGAATGCGAGCAGGGCGGCGAAAAGCAATTTCATAAAACACTTCTTTTCCAGGAATAGTACAAATTCGCTGCCTCGTCCCGGCGGCCTTTTTTTGTGGGATGCCGCAATAAAGTGTGGGAATGTTACCCTCTTGCCCGGTCGAGGAGGCTGCTCAGGAGTTCAGCTTCCTCCGGCGAAAGCCGGATCACCGCATCGATCTCACGCTCCTGCTTTGCCAACCGGTCCAGAAGGCTTAACCCTTCCGTTGTGATGAATATATCGCTGGCGCGTTTGTCGACCGGACAGATTTTGCGTTCGATCAGCAACTTCGCGGCCAGGCGATCAAGCAGGCGGGAGACGTCTGAATTCCGGTCAAGCATCCGCGACTTGATCTCGGTTCCGGAGATGCCGCGTGGGTGTTGTCCCTTAAGGATTCGAAGAATGTTGAATTGCTGGGCAGTGATACCATATTGACGGAACACTTTCTGCTGTTTGTGCTGCACCCAGTTTGAAGTAAAGATGAGATTGATCAGCGCCTTTTGTAGCGGCGATGAAAATTTCTGCTGGCGGATTTCGTCTTCTAACTTCACTATGCCTGAAATAAAAAGGCAGAAGGCTGCGCGCCTCCTGCCCGTTCGATTTTTATAAGCTTATGCTTTCTTGTCAAGCTCAACTTTTACATTCAGTTCAACTTCATCACCAACTACCATTTCACCGCCGGGTGTTTTGTTGCTCCATGTTAAGCCATAGTCCTGGCGATTGATCGTACCGGTGAATTTAAAACCTGATTTCATTCCGCGACCGGTATTCACAACCTGTCCGCCTTTCACATCAAACTCAACCTGCTTGGTCACGCCCTTCATCGTCAGGTCGCCTTTCAGCTTGTAACCCGATCCGCTCTTAACAAGATTTCCTTTGAAGGAAAGTTCAGGAAACTTTTCCGCGTCGAAGAAGTCGGCTGACTTAAGGTGTCCATCGCGTCTTTCATTGTCTGTGTCGATTGAAGCAACTTTGGCAGTGAACGTAACTTCAGCTCCATCAAAGTTGTCGCTTTTGGTCACAACGGCACCCTGATATTCATTGAACTTACCTTCAGTTTCGGCGACTGCCATGTGGGTAACGCTGAATCCTACCTTCGAGTGAACGTTGTCAATGGTCCAGGTTGTCTGTGCGAATACGGAAGAACCTGCGGCAAGCAGAACAATCAGAACGTGTAATTTTTTCATAAGTGTGTATTTGGTTTTGATGACAAGTTTAACGGAAATTTCACTTATATGTTTAAACATGTAAAAGTTAATTTATAAATATCTGATAATCAATAAAATAATTTTCGGTTTCCCTTACTTTTCGGGGTGTATTAAAGTTTCAGGTAGAAATCACGGGAGAGCGTCTTGAACGCCTCGGTCCACTCATTGCCGTCTGCATACATCACGATTTCGCCCGTTTCCGGCGACACATTGTCCCGGCCGAATTCCATAAGCAAACGTTCCACCGGCTTGCCATTCCTCGGCCGGAAATGCCAGAGTCGCGAGCAGTGTAGTCCGTAAGCCAGCGCGGCTTCACGAAAGATCGTGCCTTCGACCGCAGGAAGAATGATAGACAATCTGCCTCCGGGCGCCATAAGGCGATCAACGGCATCCAGCAGATCGTTGAACGACAGCGAATGCGTATGGCGGGCATTCATCCGGTTCAGGTCCGGTGGACGGAAACTATTAATAAAGAAAGGTGGATTTGTTACGATCAGATCAAACTGCTCATCCGGCTTGAAGTCTTGAATAGCGCCCTGATGAATGCTAACCTTTGCCGGCCACGGTGACTTCTGCACATTTGTCTGAGCCACCATTGCGTCCGTCTCAAGAATCTCAACGCCTGTGATCCGGCTTTCTGGCGGCGTTCGCTGGGCCATCATCAGCGCGATCACGCCACATCCGGTTCCGATGTCGAGGATGCTGCCTGCTCCGTTGGTGTTCGTCCAGCTTCCCAGCAGGACACTATCGGTACCCACCTTCATTGCGCAACCGCGATGATCGACGGAAAACTGCTTGAACCTGAAGTGCTCATTCGTCATGCTTTCAAATTATGCTTATTTTACAAGCAACAATAGATAACCTCTTTAATATTATGAGCGGAAAAATACGCTGGGGCATCCTCGGTTTAGGAAACATTGCAAAGAAGTTCGCTGCCGATCTAAGGCTTGTTAAGGAAGCGGAACTTATTGCTGTCGCATCCCGGGACGAAACACGTGCCAAAGAGTTTGCAGAGGTGTACGGCGCTGCGCAGGTGTTTACGACTTACGAGGACCTCGCAAAATCCGCGATTGACGTTATCTATGTAGCGACGCCGCATGGGCTGCACTACGACCACGTGATGTTGTGTCTCAGTCACGGCAAGGCGGTGTTGTGTGAGAAAGCTTTTGCGTTGAATTCGCGCCAGGCCTCTGAAATGATTCGTTTTGCGCGCGAGAAGAAAGTCTTCCTCATGGAAGCTTTCTGGAGTAAGTTCCTGCCTCAATACAAAAAAGTGGTCGAGCTTCTCAACGCCGGCACGATCGGGGAGGTCCGTTGGTTTCAGGCCGACTTTGGATTCCGGGCGCCCGATCCCGCGCCGCTGCGTCTGGCCGATCCGTTGCTTGGGGGTGGTGCATTGCTCGATATCGGTATCTACCCCGTATTCTTCGCGCTTTCGCTTTTTGGAAAGCCGGTGCGTA
>CBKWFZ010000121.1:0-8233 GCA_966673785.1 uncultured bacterium | reverse complement strand
TTCGGTTGAGCTGATGATGCCTTCCAGTGATGCCGTGATTGAAGTGTACGAGAAGGCGTCAAAAATCGAGGGAATAGTTGCCCTATAAACTAACAACATTATGGAGTGGAAACATGACAATAACGCGTTACGGAAGGAGTTCACATTCAAGAATTTTTCCGAAGCATTTGCATTCATGACACGCGTCGCTCTTGCGGCCGAGAAAATGGATCACCACCCTACCTGGACCAACACTTATAACAAAGTAACCATTTCCCTTTCCACGCATGACGCTGGCAATACGGTCACGGAGCGTGACCACAAACTAGCCAGCGCCATCGACGAAGTTTACTCCTGACACCCACTATGGAAAAATCAGACATGATCTACGGCACGCGGGCCGTGATGGAAGCGATTCGCGCCGGCAAGGAAATTGAAAAGGTCATGATCCAGTCGGGACTAAACAACGATCTTGTCAAGGAGCTCATTCAGGTGGCGCGCAAACGCCAGATTCCGGTGTCGTTCGTGCCACCGGAAAAATTGAAACGCCTCTCGACCAAGAACCATCAGGGGGTAATTTGTTTCATTTCCGCCGTTCATTTCTCAAAGATTGATAATATAGTACAGCACGTTTTTTCGGAAGGTCGTAACCCGATCATTCTGATGCTGGACCGGGTTACCGATGTCCGAAACTTTGGCGCGATTGCGCGTACCGCCGAGTGTGCGGGAGTCGATGCGATTGTCATTGGAGAAAAAGGCAGCGCTCCGGTCACAAGTGATGCGATGAAGACCTCCGCAGGCGCACTGAATCACGTGCCGGTCTGCCGCGAGCGCGATCTTGTCCAGACAGTCCGTTACCTGCGCGAAAGCGGCATCCGGATTATTGCATGCACGGAGAAAACGCCGCAGGAGATCTACGACGTGAATTTTAAAGGTCCGGTGGCATTAATTCTCGGCTCGGAGGAAGACGGTATCTCTGACGCTTTACTGCGTGAAGCGGATGATCTCGCGAAGATCCCCTTGCGCGGAAAAATAAGTTCGCTGAACGTTTCGGTCGCGGCCGGAGTCGCCATCTATGAGGTAATCCGCCAACAATCGCCTGCGGGAAAGTGAGTCTATTTTCGCGCGGTCTTTAACTCGGGGCTCTCATTGCCCCTTGCTTTCTCCTCGCGCAACGCAAGGCACGCCTGAAACGCCGCGTCAGCCTGCGCCAGTGCCTGCATATCCGCCTCAAACAAATCAGATCCCTTTTCCTGCTGTTCGTGGAAAACAATAAACCACTTTTCCATTTTTAACCGAAAACACGCGTCGTCTACCGATTCGATCGGATTGTTAACAAACAACGTTTCAGCGGGACGCGTGCTGGTTCTGCAGGAAAATATTGCAAAGAAAAGCAGTAAGAGAAGTAGCCGTGCTGACGTCATTTGAATGCGTTGGACGCGACAAATATGGTTTCGGCAAGACCGTCTTTCTCTTCTTATTTGGAGTAAAAATTACGGCAGCTTCACCGATTGCATTTACCTCTCCGGTGCGAATTTCAATAGTACATTTTTACCAGTTTTGTACCTGATGTCCCCGAAAGTGAAGTAAACCGCCGGAGCTTTTAGACATTACGAAAGAAAAACATACACTAAAACGCATCCGCACTCGCCGCCTCAAACGATCTGGCATATCGTTCGGGCATGTGACCGTTCAGCATCGAACCGGGAATTACTGACGGATATATTTCCTCGAGCGTTTTCACCTCATTCATAAAAACACGACGGCTGATCTGGTGGCGATTGAGTTTGCGTGGATTATCGATGCCTGCCGCCGCGAGCAGTTCGACAAAACTCTCGACAGTATGCTTGTGAAAGTTTGCTACTCTGACCTTCTTATCGTCCACGACAAGCCCCCTGGTGAGCGACGGATCCTGTGTAGCCACGCCGGCCGGACAACTGTTCTTGTTACATTCGAGTGCCTGAATACAACCGAGGGCCATCATCATCGCACGGGCGCTGTTACAAAGATCGGCCCCCAGCGCAATAGCGCGAACCATGTGGAAGCCCGTAAGTATCTTACCGGCACAGTCGATCTTAATATGATGCCGGATATTGAATCCTTTCAGAATGTTATCCACGAAGGCGATGGCATCAAGCAGGGGCATCCCGACAAAGTTTGAAAATTCCGGAGGGGCTGCTCCTGTGCCGCCTTCGCCCCCATCAATCGTTATGAAGTCCGGAAAAACATCCAGTTCAACCATCGCTTTGCAAATGGAGATAAATTCGCTTTTCCTGCCGATGCAGATCTTGAAGCCCACCGGTTTGCCGCCGGACAACTCACGAAGCTTCTGAATGAAGCGTATCAACCCACGCGGCGAATCGAATGCGCTGTGGAAAGGCGGCGAGAAAACGGTCGTATAAGGCTTTACGAGCCTGATGGCGGCGATCTCGGGCGTATTCTTTTTCCCGGGCAGAATTCCGCCGTGTCCAGGCTTCGCACCCTGTGAAAGTTTGAGTTCGATCATCTTCACTTCGGGGCGGCTCGCATTACGGGCAAAGGCCTCGGGAGAAAAATGACCGTGCTCGTCACGGGCGCCAAAATATCCTGTCCCTATCTGCCATATCAGGTCTCCGCCATTGAGTGTGTGATGCGGGCTGATTCCACCCTCCCCTGTGTTGTGCGCGAAGCCGCCAATCCTCGCACCTGCATTAAGCGCCTCAACTGCGTTTCCGCTCAAAGAGCCGAAGCTCATTGCTGAAATATTGAGAATACTTGCATCATAGGGTTGCAGGCAATCTTTGTTGCCAATCCTTACTCTGGGATGATGGTCAAGGGTATGAAAATCAAGTGGCGCAATAGAGTGGCTCATCCATTCATAACCTTCGGAATAGACGTTCAGCTGTGTTCCAAATGGCGTTGTGTCAATCTGTTTCTTTGCCCTTTGATAGATGACGGACCTGTCGATCCTGTTTATCGGCGCTCCGTCGGTGTCATTCTCGACAAAATATTGTTGGATCTTGGGGCGCATATCTTCGAAGACATATCGGAGGCGACCCAGTACGGGAAAGTTTCTTCGGATGGACTGTTTAGTCTGAACCATGTCGATCGTACCCATTACGATCAGCGGACCGACTATGGCAAACAAGAACAGTACGTCAATCCAGAAGTAAGACCAGAAGATCAACACGGCGGTCACCAGAACACTGGTGATGACAAAAATTTTCCTCATACGGTTAGGGCTTGATTAGTAAATATACAAAAGGACAATCGATTCCGTCGTCGTAAACCTTACAGTCTCACGGCCTGAAAGCCTTTTCCATTTTTTACAATGTGGAACGAAAAAGCGTCCTTTGTACTTGTATTGGAGGTAATTTGCAATACACCTTATGGAACAAATGCCGCACCTGATCAACCGGTTAGACTTTTCAGCAACGTTTACCGTTTTCGATCTTTTTGCCGTTTTCATGTTTGCCAGCGCCGGCGCGCTCTCTGCAATCCGCAAACAATACGACTTCATTGGAGCCCTGGTGCTTGCATTCGTATCAGGTCTTGGCGGCGGACTGATCCGCGACGCGATCTTTATCCAGGCCGGACCACCAAAGGCCGTGCAGGATTCACGCTACATGCTCGTTGTCCTCGTGGCGTTCCTGCTGTCCATGGTTTTCCACTCACGCTTCAGCAAGTTGAAAAGAACAACCATGATCGTTGATGCCCTTGGTCTTGGCGCATACGGTGTGGTGGGTGCACAGGCGGCACTTCAGGCTAATCTCGTACCGCTCGCAGCCGTGTTGGTAGGTGTTTTCAATGCGACGGGCGCGGGCCTGATCCGCGACGTTCTGATTCGCGAAGAACCGATCATCTTCAAACCGGGTCAATTCTATGCAGGTGCGGCGATCATCGCTTGCGGTATCTTCGTCGGACTGACGACGCTGACAACCGTCGACGAGGCGGTTGCAGCAGGGCTTGCGACACTTACGGCCTTCTCGATACGGCTCCTGTCCGTCAAATTTAACTGGCAGACAAAGCCAGTTGGAGGGGTTTAGAACCCGTCGTTATATTTATTCATCCCATTTCGCTAATTTGACTTCTTATCTGAGAAATGATCAGAAGGCTACTTATAATATTGGGCATAGTTCTCATCCTGATACAGTTTATCAGGCCAGCGAAGAATGAGAACAGCGAAATTGTTACCAGCGATGATATCTCACGGGTTTATACCATCCCCGATGACGTTCACAATATGCTCATCAAGAAGTGCTACGATTGCCATAGTAATCACACTAACTATCCCTGGTACTTCAATTTCCAACCCGTTGCATGGTGGCTCGCCAGCCATATTCGCGAAGGCAAGGCAGAGTTAAACTTCTCGGAGTTCAGCAACTACCCTCCCAACAGAGCAAACCATAAGCTTGAGGAGATGGGAGAAGTTATCGACAACGGCTCGATGCCGTTACGTTCCTATACATGGCTGCACCCGCATTCCAGCGTTTCAGAAGAAGAGAAACAGGCACTTTACGCCTGGCTTGAAGGCATGAATATCAACTTCAGGAAAGAGTCTCACTAGTTGAATGTCACAAACGAAGGCGGCCGAACAAAAACGCCACTGTATTTTATGCGAAGCCGCGTCGTTACACTGAAACTCAACTGTTCCACGCCGGGTACCACCTTCGGATAGAACAAGCCCCTGAACTCAATCGTACCAAAGATCAGGTTTTCGTTTCTTATCCGTACGCCGCCTGTGGCACCCCAGAAGAAATCGCGACTCACATCTTCGACATCGATTTTTTTTGATTCGAGGTACGCAAACTCAAGCGACGCAAAGGGTGCGATATGAAACCCTATGAGCCGATGCGGCGTGAATACCGTCGTTTCACTTCTGAAGAACATCCGTTGAAATCCGAAAAGGCTATCGGCACTGAATCCGGTCAATTGATTCTCGAGCGTCAGCAACTCCCGAACACGGTTGTTGAACGCCCGCGCATAGCCGCCCTGAAAAAGGTGACGTACACGCGACCTTTGTATATCATACAACTTCGAATAATAGGATCCTCTCGCATAAAGGACGCCGTCTTCCCCGATGTCGCGTTTAAAGAAAGTACCTGCTCCTACTTCCAGGTCGTAGAACCTTCCCGAAGGACGAACGATACGTCTGGCTGCAGACGAACCGATATAGAGTCTTCTCAGTCCGAGTTCTTCCGTCCAGCCTGCTGTCACGTTAACGGTCTGGCCATACGGCACGTCCTCCGTCCGGCCAAAGCCGTAGACATAATTGGTCTTATAGAAGTTCTGATTGTAAAAGGTGAATTCCGCGAGTACGAACCGGTTATCGTTATATATTCTGCGTGCGCGCTGATCCTCCTGCGACGGCTGATCCTTAAAATGTTGCCGCGAATAACGAAGCGCGACAAAATGCCGGTTCCTGTCCTGAAGATTATTCCGGATACCGATGTTATAACCAACCCAGTAATCCTGCGCGTTGTACCTGTACCGCCGGAAAAGTGAATCGGATGAATTCAATACGTTGACGGACCAGTTTTCGCTGAATTCAATTCCCCCGGCCATTCGGGAGTACGGCGAAACGAGTGGCCTGTCGAGACGAAGGTAGTAGGAGTATTCGTTTTCCTCGCCCTGACTTCTTCCGTTGTCGAGTTCGGTGTAGCCTGCGGAAAGATTTACGAGCGTTCCGCCGAGACTGGATTTGCGATAAAGAAAGCCCTTTCCTATCAGGGGATTTCGGTCCGAATCAAAAAGAAACTCGGCCTGCACGCGTTGCCCATAGCCCGCGAGGTTGGCGTCGTATATTCCAACGGAAAACTCATCCACACCTCTTGCCTTGGCTCTGATTCCAAGACTGAATACGTCCCGCGTCAAAACCTCGACATCAACCGAATCGGTGGTACCGGGAATCGGCACGACACGTATTTTGCTGTCGAGGATGAAGTCAAGATCACGGAGATAACGTTCGTTGTCCGCAAGGCGATAGGGGTTCAACGGTCTGTTTTCGCGAAAGAAAAGGTTGTCGCGTATCACTTGTTCGCGCGTGTCGCTGTGGAGGGCATTTGCAATTTTCGTCACCCGGTTGCGGATACTCCTCGACGAGTCGTAAATCGATTTCTCGAAACCGACCTTTCGAATTACAATATGGCGGATGATCAATCCCTCGTACGGAAGGTATTCGTTTTCGCTCCTGACATTTGTCTCTTCGTTTTCAGGCTTGCTCCGGGTTACCGCGTCGATAATCTCCCGCGCGACTTTGGAATCAAGGAGCTTATTGCCAGTAGTATCCTTTTGTTGGGCAATACCTACCCTGAAGGTCAAAAGGATAAGAAGCACTAGCAGTCGCGATTTGTTCATTCCCTGGTTTACCGTACCATTAAAGATAAAAAAACTGCTGCCAGCATGCGATGAAAAAACAAAGCCCGCGCGATGGCGGGCGAAAAGTTTACAGTGGTTTTTCCGTCGTCAGGCGATAGCTTCAACGCCTCTGACCTCATCTGGCATCATCCGAACAAACAGGTTCTCGATACCTGCTTTTAGCGTTATCGTAGACGATGGGCAACCGCTGCAGGATCCCTGCAACTTCACCCGAACAATCCCGTCCTGAAATGAGTGATATGTGATTGCTCCTCCGTCCTGCTCCACTGCCGGACGAATATATTCATCGAGAATCGCCTTTATTTTGCGAATGCTATCAGTCTCTTCTTCGGCCGGCCCCGCGTGAGGCGAGTCCTGCTCAATAAGGAATTTTCCGGCCTCTAGATACTGCCGGATATGATCCTTGATTTTATTCTGGATCTCCAGCCATTCGAAATCGAGCTTTTTGGTAACGGTGACGAAATTACTGGCAAAGAACACCCGGTCGACAAATTCGTAGCCGAACAACTCGGTGGCCAACGGCGAAATGCCGGCGCTCTCCTTATCCGGAAAATCAAAGCTTAGTCCTTCAGGAACAAGCATATCGTTTACGACGAATTTTAACGAGTTGGGGTTCGGATTTGACTCCAGGTAAATATGCACGTTCTTCGGTATCTGCTTCAGCATAATGACAATGGTTCTGTAAAGGAACAAAATTAAACAAATATAGTTTCCCGGAAGGCATGAAAGCGGGCAAGCTTCCCATTGACGTGCGGCAGCCGCCGAAAATTGCAATCGTTTTGAATATCGGCCCACAATTCCGCATATTGCCAAACATCAAATTGAATAACCATTAAACTAATCCATGATGCTAAAGGGCAAGAAGTTACCGCTTTATGGAAAGATTCTGATCGGAATGCTGCTCGGCCTCGTCTGGGGGCTTAGCGCGGATAGTCTGGGCATCGTTGAATTCACGCAGCTGTGGATCAAACCGTTCGGCACGATCTTCATCAACGCCCTTAAACTCATTGCAATCCCGCTGATCATTTTCAGTCTGATCGACGGTGTGTCCAATCTCTCGGACGTTTCGCGATTATCACGAATCGGCGGAAAGACGATGGTAATTTACATCGGCACGACTGTCATTGCAGTTACGATCGGTCTTTTTATCGTCAACGCATTTAAGCCCGGAAAGCTCCTTTCAGTTGAAAAACGTGAGGAATTACGCAGCGCGTATGCCGCGGACATGGACCTCCGAATCAGTTCGGCGAAACAGGTATCCGACGAAGGGCCGCTTCAGATGCTCGTTGACATCGTGCCCGACAACTTCTTCAATGCCGCTTCCAACAATGGGAACATGCTGCAGATCATCTTCTTTGCGATTCTTTTTGGCGTCGCCATGATCCTTACGAAATCGGATAAGGTGATGCCGGTGAAAGCATTCTTTGATGGCGCAAATCATGTGATCCTGAAAGTTGTAGACATCATCATGATGTATGCCCCCGTAGGCGTTTTCGCATTGCTTGCAAGCCTTAACATTGACGTGGAGCTGATGGTTGCGCTGGGCGGTTACGCCGGCACCGTTGTGTTCGGCCTCGGACTGATGGCATTCGGCATCTACCCTACTATTCTGAAATTCGGAACCAGGATGCGGATACCCGCATTTTTTAAAGGAATACTTCCCGCGCAAATACTTGCATTTTCGACGAGCTCAAGTGCCGCCACCCTTCCGGCGACGTTTGAGTGTGTCGAAAAAAATCTCGGCGTGTCGGAAAACGTATCGAGTTTTGTGCTCCCACTTGGTGCCACGATTAACATGGATGGGACGAGCATCCATCAGGCGGTTTCAGCGGTTTTTATTGCGCAGGCCTTTGGGATATCGCTCGATTTCACACAACGGCTTGTTATTCTGATGACG
>CBKWFZ010000120.1:0-8255 GCA_966673785.1 uncultured bacterium | reverse complement strand
TTTCTCGCTTGTTTCCATGTTCCGATTCATTAAAAATGGATTCCGAATTAACCGGAGATGGCATCGAAATTTCAAAGCACTTTAAGATCTGGCGGCCGTATTTCGAAAAAGGGCCTTGCATTGGTCAGTTGAAAACAACCACACGCACGCTTCCAAAATCGGAAGCGGATAGAAATTAAGATTTACTGGAACCCGCTAGTTGGAGAGCAACTTATTCCGCAGTCGCTCCCCCACCCAATGCCTGATAAAGCTGCACGCGTGCGGCAAGCTGCGAACGCGTGATCGCCGCTACCTCAAGTTCCGCCTGAAGCACTCTGCTTTGTGCGGAGATAACCTCGAGATAGTTGGCCATCCCACTCCGGAAGAGCAGCTGCGAATTCGTCACAGCCTGGCGAAGGGTTTCCGCACGGGATGCCGCTACGTCTTTTTGCTGGGCCAGCTTGTCAATCCTGACGAGCGCTCCGGTCACCTCGTGGACTGCAGTTGTTACACCTTGCCGGAAGCGGATAACCTGTTGCTCCCGTTCTGCTTTTGCCACTTCAACCTGCGTCTTCAATGCACGACGCTGGAAGACCGGCTGGAGCAACGAGCCCGCTGCAGTACCGAAGAGTGATGCCGGCACGGTAAACCATTCCGTTGCCTTCACCGCATTAAGTCCGCCACTTGCCGTCAGTGTCAGCGCCGGATACAGGTTAGCCTGCGCAACACCGACCCGCGCATTGGCAGCACGCAGTGCATGTTCCTGCGCCCTGACGTCCGGACGAAATTGAAGGAGATCGGCAGGCACACCGGTATCGAGGGGGCCATCAACAGGAATATCCGTTAACCGGGCACTACGTGTAATGGCAGCGGGCATCTGACCGCAAAGAAGCCGGATCGTATTCTCCTCCAGGAGAATGTCCTGTTCGAGGCGTGGGACAAGCAACGCGGCGTCATCGCGCTGTGACGTGGCCTGTTGAACGGCAAGCGCGGTGACCTGTCCGGCGTCCTTTTGCAGCCTGATAAATGATACGATCGTGTCGCTGAGCGCAACGTTGCGTCTTGCGACGGCGAGCTGTGCGTCCAGCATCAGCAGATTATAGTATGAACTTGCGACCTGCGCAACAATTTGTGTTTCTATCGCACGGCGCGCTTCATAGGTCTCGAGATACGACGCAACGGCGGCTTCTTTTTGTCCACGAATCTTTCCCCAGACATCCAGTTCCCATGACAGGTTGGCGGCGACGGTGTAGTCTTCAATATGGCTGACACCCAGAAAATTTTCAAGGCTTATTCCGTTCAGACTATTCTGAGACGGGTTAGCCGTAGAAGCTGTCGCCTGCAAGTTCAGTGATGGCAGCCACGCCCTTCCGGCCTGCCGCGCGTACGACCGTGCAATGTCAATCCGCTTGACTGCTGCCTGCAAATCGAAATTGTGACGCATCGCGACGTCAATCAGGCCAATCAAAGTCGTGTCGGAGAAGTACGCGCGCCAGCCGCCGGATGCTATTGAACTTCCTGTAGCGCTATCGTTGGAAACGAACTGGTCGGGAAGTTCAATTTCGGGGCGAGTGTATTTCTTTCCTGAGGCGCATCCTGCTAACACAATCGTGGCAATGAATGCGGCTATGTATATCTTGTTTTTTCGTACGTAATTCATAATGTAAAAAGTTAGGCGGCTCACTTTCCTTCGATGACGGCAGGTGCCGGCTTTCCGCTGATGCGTTCCTGCAAATACTGAAAGACCACATATAAGACGGGAATGGCAAAAACACCCAGCAACACACCTGTTAACATTCCACCTGCAGCGCCGGTACTTATCGAACGGTTGCCCAGGGCGGATGAACCGGTGGCACTCACCAGTGGCAGCAACCCGACGATGAACGCGAATGAGGTCATCAGAATAGGACGCAATCTGAGTCTTGACGCTTCCATGGCCGATGCTATCAGGTCCATACCCTTCCGTCTCCGCTGTACGGCATACTCTACAATAAGAATGGCGTTCTTCGCCAAAAGCCCGATCAGCATGATCAATCCGACCTGTACATAGATGTTGTTGTCTATTCCAAACAGGTTAATGAAAAGAAACACACCGAAAATTCCGAGCGGGATCGAAAGAATAACCGAAAGTGGAAGTATGTAGCTTTCGTACTGCGCTGCAAGCAGGAAGTACACGAATATCAGACAGAGCGCGAAGATAAATCCCGCCTGGCCACCCGAGGCGATCTCTTCTTTAGTCATACCTGCCCATTCGTAACTGAATCCACGCGGCAGATATTGCGCGGTTACCTCTTCAACCGCGCGTATAGCATCACCCGAGCTGAATCCGGGTTTAGGTACGCCGTTTATGGTCACCGCCGTGAAGAGGTTATTACGCGTTACCGTTTCAGGTCCAAAGACCCGCTCAAGCTTCGCCACGGCGCTCAACGGAACGACTTCCCCATAGCTATTCTTCACATACATCGTGCGCATCGATTCCGGATTATCGCGTGACGTCGGTTCAGCCTGCATGATCACACGGTAAAATTTCCCAAACCTGTTGAAGTCAGACGCAAATGTACTGCCATAGTAGACTTGCATAGTCTGAAGAATATCGCTTACCGAGACACCAAGCTGCTTCGCCTTCTTTTCATCAATATCTACCATGTACTGTGGATTCGCGGTATTGAATGTGGTAAAAGCAAACGCAATCTCTTCACGTTTCATTAACTCGCCGATCAATCCCTGGGCGGTTTCATTAAGGGTGTGCAGGGAACCCCCGGTGCGGTCCTGGAGGATCAATTCAAAGCCGGCCATATTGCTAAAGCCCGGTACGGTTGGCATCGTGAACGTGAATATGTCAGCTTCAGTCACCGTAGACAGCTTCTGCTGGACCATGGCCATGATCTGGTTCACATCCCGTATTTCACCACGTTCCTCATGCGGTTTCATTTTCCCGAAACCCACTGCATAATTGGAACTGATGGAAGAGGTTATTATGTTTAATCCCGCCACGCTGAGGTAGTGATCGGTTGACTCAAGTTCCTTCATCATACCTTCAACCTTACGAACTACTTCCCGTGTACGCTCCAGCGATGAACCCGGGGGCAGCGTTATGGAGAAAACGAAAAAGCTCTGATCTTCATTCGGAATAAAACCGGTAGGAGTCGAACGTACCATCCATATCGTCGCGACGGTAAGCAACGCAAGACCTCCGAGCGCCCACACTTTTCGTTTTACAAGGACCCGGACACTCCCGATATACTTATGCGTGATCGCATCAAAAGCAGTATTAAAAGCATGAAAGAACCGTTGCCCCCAATGACCCCGCGGTGCATCCGCCGGATCTGCCGCGTGATCCCGCTTCAGGAACAGCGCACATAACGCCGGACTGAGGGTAAGCGCGTTAACGGCAGAAATCACAATGGCAATCGCGAGTGTAAACGCGAACTGCCGGTAGAAAACGCCTGCGGGACCTTCCATAAATCCCACCGGAATAAACACCGCTGACATTACGAGCGTTATTGAAACAATTGCTCCCGAGATCTCATGCATCGACTCGACCGTTGCTCTTTTCGCACCCCACTTTGTCTGCGCCATTTTTGTATGGACCGCCTCGACAACAACGATCGCGTCATCCACGACAATACCGATCGCAAGGACAAGCGCAAACAACGTCAGCAGGTTGATCGTAAACCCAAAGAGCTGCATGAAGAAGAATGTTCCTATGATCGCGACGGGGACGGCGATCGCCGGAATGAGTGTCGATCTGAAGTCCTGCAGGAATATGAAGACTACCAGAAATACGAGAAGAAATGCTTCAACCAGCGTTTCGATCACCTGATCGATGGACTCATCGAGATACTCCTTTGTGCTGTAAATGTTGAATGTCGACACACCCGTTGGAAAATCTGCCGATGCCTTCTTCATCAGGTCGTTTATCGCTACCTGAATATCGTTCGCATTTGAACCTGCCGTTTGAAAGATGGCGATTCCAATACCGTGTTTCCCATTAACGCTGGTATTCTGGTTATAGGAGAATGATCCCAGTTCCACACTGGCGACATCCTTTAGCTGGAGAATCGATCCGTCCGGATTCGCTTTAAGAATGATATCCTCAAACTGTCTGCCTTCATTCAGTTTGCCGGTATATTTGATCACGTATTCAAACGCTTCCTTCGTACCCTCACCCATTCTGCCGGGTGCGGCTTCAACATTTTGTTCGCGAATCGCGGCAAGGACGTCCTGCACAGAAAGGCTGTATGATGCAAGGCGGTCCGGCTTCAGCCATATACGCATGGAATAGTCCTTTGCACCGAACACCATCGCCTGCCCTACTCCGGGGACGCGCTGGATCTCCGGTATAATGTTGATCTTTGCGTAGTTCTGGAGGAAGGTCTCATCGTACATACCATCCTCGCCGACCAGATTGACCACCATGATCATGCTGTTCTGCTGCTTCTGAGTCGAGATTCCCGCCTGCACGACTTCGGCAGGCAGAAGACTGATCGCTTTTGAGACGCGATTCTGCACGTTGACAGCAGCAAGGTCAGGATCGGTGCCTAACTTGAAATAAACAGTCAGCACCATAGACCCATCGTTGTTCGAAGTCGACGTCATATACGTCATGTTTTCGACACCGTTTACGGCCTCCTCTATCGGCGTAGCCACAGAACGCGCTACTACCTCAGCATTGGCTCCCGGATACATTGCCTGTACCTGGATGCTCGGCGGCGCGATATCCGGAAACTGTGTGACCGGAAGATTCATAAGGGAGAGCACGCCCAGAAGGACCAACAGGATCGAAATGACTGTGGCCAATACCGGGCGTTCAATGAATATTTTAAGCATAATAAAATTAAATAGGTATTAAGGATACCGATTGAACGGCATCTGAATAAGAATTAAAGTGAGCGCATCCCGGAGAAATCTTCGGGACTTTCCTGATCAATGGGCGGCGCCGTGCCCCGCCGGTTCGGCGTTCACCGGCTGCGGATCGATCAGCGCACCATCGCGAAGGCGGCTCAAACCCGAGTAGACAATCCGTTGTCCCGGGGTAATGCCCTCACGAACGAAGTAGTGTTCCGCGTCGCGGTCTTCAATATGGATGGGTTTGCCAACTACTTTGTTGCTGTCACTGACCACGAATACCAGCACTTTGTCCTGTAGCTCGAACGTGGACCGTTGTGGAATAGCAACGACACCGCTGAGCGAAGACGGGATGCGTACGCTACCTGAGTTTCCCGACCGGAGCAATCCCTGATTGTTAGGAAATGTTGCGCGGAAGTTAATAGAGCCCGTCGTTCTGTTGAACTGCCCCTCAACTGTTTCAATCTTTCCTTTCTCCGGATAAACACTTCCATCCGCAAGGATCAATTCCACCGGAGGTACGTTAGCCAGTTTGTCTTCAAGATCTTTCCCCGGCGTTTCCGTTTTGAACTCGAGAAAATCGACCTCGCTCATCGCGAAGTATGCGTGAACTTCCCGGATATCGGTAAGCATGGTGAGTGGCGTCATTTCGCCTCTTCCGACGAGACTGCCCGCCTTCATGGGGATACGTCCAATGTACCCGTCAACAGGTGCCTTAATCGTTGTATAGCCGAGACTGATCTCAGCGTTGCTGACCAGCGCCCTGCTTTGTTCGACATTCGCTTTTGCACTGGCGAGGTCCGCTTCCGCCGATTTCAGCTGAATATCTGAGACCACATTATTCCGCACCAGCGGGGCAAGACGATCAACCTCAAGTTGTGCTTTCTGCAAATTCGCCTCTGCGGAAAGCAGTGCTGCCCGTGCATTGAGAAGTTGCTCGCGGTACGGGCGGTCATTTATCCGGAACAACACCTTTCCCGCGGTTACGTAGTCGCCTTCGTCGACGAAAATTCCGTCGAGATATCCGTCGACCTGTGGCCTGATCTCAATATTACGGCGCCCTTCGATGGTAACAGGGAACTCGCGATAGGTCGTTGCATCGACCCGATCAAGTGTTAGCACAGGGGTTGCAGCTGCCTGCGGAGCTCCGCCGGAATTTCCGGAAGATGAGGTGCAACTCTGAAGGAAAGCCACGAGCGCTGCACCGGTTAACGCAAGTGATATATAGCTATGCAAGTTGATAGTCTTCATAATCAAGGATTTAAAGGAATGAAAGAAATGACAAAGCCGACTAATACAAGAGCGTCTCCGACGCGACAATTATGCGCGACAACAAGGACAGAGGCTGAAAAAAGTAATCATGGCGGATGTCACGTTTTTATTTGATTGCATTAACACGAGAATAGACGATAAAATGTTCTACGGTTCAACATAGTTTTTTGAATTAATTGGTAACTATCAGGAAGGTTCAGGCAGAGATCCCAACGCATTAACGGGGATTGATCGTCAAAGGTAGTCGCTGTGGGCAGAAATGTGGGTGCAAGAATGCCGGGACTAATTGTACTTTTGCCGGATCGTCCGTTGGAATTCGGCCGGCGTATAGCCTGAGTGTTTTTTGAAGAACCGGTTGAAGTACGCATCATCATCGAAGCTGAGCAACGAGGATATTTCTTTGATGGGATGAGCTGCGAAAAACAACAAGCGCTTTGCCTCCGTGACCCGCTTCTCATCGATAACCTGCTTTGCGGTCTTTCCAACGGTCGACCTGATCACATCATTGAGATGGCCCGGCGTAATGAAAAGCATCTCAGCGTATTGAGCAACCTGTGTCTTTGTGCGAAAATGCTCATCAACGTATTCCTTGAACTGGTGCACAAGTTTGTTTTGTTGATTATCAACCTGCATGACCGGCACCGACGGCGTGCGGAGACGGGCGACGCTTATGATAAATGCCTGCAGCACATTTCGAATGACCGCATCCTTTCTTGCTCTGTCCTTGCTGAATTCACGCATCATGATGTCTGCATAGCTCAGCAACTCGTTGAGTTCTTCTTCGGTCGTCGTCATCACCACGTGACCGAACATGCATTCCCAGCATGCGATCCATCCCTGCATCTCCAACATCACGAATTCACGGCTGAATGAAACGCAGATCATCTCAGCGTTCTCAGTATCAAGATACTGCTGGATCTGTCCGGGGCCCATCGAGATAATTGCGGGAGCGGTAACCTCATACTTTTCAAAATCGATAAACTTTGTTACACTGCCGCGAACCAGCATCGTGATACTATACAACTCCTGCCGGTGCGGAATCATGAGCTTGGTGAAGAGGGGCTCAGGCTGAAACTTCGATACGGCGAACTCCCCTGCCCCAAGACAGGCAGCCAGATTGTAAACAGGTATCTTGACGTCTTTGGTTTCTAGTGCCATAATTGTGAGGGAATAGTGAGGTAAATCAATTCATGAAATAAAAGTTCCGTCGTACGTTTCTTTTTTTTATGCTGATGAAAGCTCGTCACCGGTAACCATGCCACCAAGGTAGAAACACGCATCCATTCCGGATGGTTGGAATTCCGGCAAACACAGGGTGTGGATGCGACATTGTGACCTCATTAATCAGGTTGGCACCGTCATGGTGCCTCATCATCCAAAAGTCCGCAGCCTCAGTAAATTAATATTGTAAAATTCCGACCATGCTGCTCAGCGCGTAACGATATAGAGCGATCACAGCGTAGCGAGGAGACTTTGTTCGTTTTTCCATTTCAAATACCTTTACGTTCCATGAAAGACCTGGTCTTGCAAAATTGATGTATGGAAAGACGAATAGTAATTCTGGGTGACTTCAATCCCGCGTATTCAACACATGCGGCGTTGCATGACAGCACTCTTCAGATGAAGCAAAGGTTTGCAGAGAAGGTCCTGTTCGACTGGGTGGCGACTGATACACTCAATTGGAAAACGGCATTTAATGATCTTTACTGTGGACTTTGGCTTGCCCCGGGATCACCCTACAAGGACATGGAGAACGTTATCGAAACCATCCGGTTTGCGCGGGAGAATGGAATTCCAACCTTTGGAAACTGTGGAGGATTTCAACACATGATAATCGAATTTGCCCGAAATGTATGTGGCATTGCCGACGCTGATCATGAAGAGACCAATCCGAATACGCACGAACCATTGATTTCGAAACTCGCTTGTTCGCTCGTAGAGCAACAGGAACAGCTCACTATCACGGATGAAAATTCGCTCCTGTTCAACATCATTGGAAAACAAAATTTCTCCGGAAGATATTACTGCAGCTACGGTATAAACGGCAGGTATCTCGATGTTCTTCGCGGGTACGGGGTTAAAGCAACGGCGTTATCGCATGATGGTCAGGTGAGAGCTTTTGAAATCGGAAATCACCCATTCTTTTTGGGAACCCT
>CBKWFZ010000119.1:0-8268 GCA_966673785.1 uncultured bacterium | reverse complement strand
TCCTGAGTTTCAGTCGCTCAATACGTACGTTGACAACAAAATACACTAATGCGATCAGAGCCAGGGCGTAAAACGAATAAGCCCACCAGGTTTTCCAAAAAACCTGCCCGATGGTGATCCTGAGTTGTAACGGTTCACTGATCCATACGCCATCGCGGTTTGCTGCCTTCACAAGAAAAACATAGTTCCCGGGGTCGATGTTCGTATACGTGGCGCTATTACTATTACTACTGCAGTTCCAGTCATCATCGAAACCTTCAAGCATATAGCAATATGTGTAACGGGAAGAGCGGCTGTGATCAAGCACAACGAAGTCGATCACAAAAGAACGCTGATCATACGATAACCTCAGATCAGACGTCAAGCTGATATGTTTTTTGAGCGGCGAATCGGGTATGCCCGGCTTGACCGATTGATTACTTATTCTCAGGTCGGCGAGTACTATTGTTCCGTGCGACGAGCTGGTGCGAATGCTATCGGGAAAAAAGCTATCGAGACCATTGCTGCTTCCAAACAAGAGCTTGCCCGAAGAACTTGCAAGGGCCGCTTTTCGGTGGAAGCTGTTAGACTTCAAGCCGTCTTCGCGTGTGTACGTAACAAAAGTTCCGGACCGCAAATCAAACCTCGAGAGCCCGATATTCCCCCCAATCCAGAGGTGACCGTGATCATCGATAAGCACGGAGCGAATTGCGTTCATAACAGCATCCTTGCCCGTAGTGAAGACCATGAATTGTGACGTACCCTTCTTCATCAGATTCAAGCCCGCGGTTGTGCCAACCCATAGGTCCATGTTCTTATCTTCAACAACAACCTGTATCTGAGTGCCTTTGATCGAACCGTCACTGTTATCGGGAAGATGAACACAATAGTTGAAAGAATAGTCTGACCGCCTGTTCAATTCGTATAGTCCGTAGAGCGTTCCGATCCAGAACCTGCCTTGCGAGTCCTCCAGAATGTCCGTCACATAGCCCGTGTTCGGAATGTGGTTGGGCTGGTCATATTCTGCCAGACTAACAAACTTTTCAGCAACAGGGTCAAGATAGAAAAGGCCGCTACCCCATGTTCCGGCCCAGATCGTTCCGCGTTTATCCTGATAAAGGCAGAACACCTGATCGTTCCCAAAGCCGCTCGACCTCAGCTGGAAGTTCACCATCTCATTGGTTGCCGGGTCAATACGGAATACTCCTTTACCCGCGGTTCCCACCCACACCTCACCCCCGGAGCCACATAGTACTGAAGTCAGATTCTTGCATGAAATCTTAGCGTTGATCTCGTTAACTCCTGTTAATAAACCGGTCTTCGCATCAATTTTAGAAAGACCCACTCCATAGGAAGCCAGCCAGACGTTGCCAAATGCATCCTCGGCCACACTTCTTATGTCGCCGCTGACCAACGGCGAATTTTCAGCTAAATCTTCAGCACTCTCAAATTTCTTCCGGTTATTATCGAGCAGAAAGACGCCATTATTGAAAGTTCCAATCCAGATCAGTCCGCGATCATCGGCATAAACCGACTCAACTGCATTGGTTGGCAGGCTGTTCGCGTTCCCGGCATCGGCCGGAAACCGGCGAATTTTTTTCGTTCGCGAATCAATAATATTGAATCCGGAACTTTCACCGCCGACGATTATATCGCCCCGCTGATTGAGGCTCATAGTCAGAACACGGTTTGCACTTTCGCCAAGTTCCCTTCCCGAAAAAATTGTAGTTAAAAGGTGTCGTCCATTCTCGTTAATAATGCGTGTGATGTCACCGTTGATCGTGGCGATCAGGAAGTTGCCCGATTTTTCTTTTGCGATAGAGCTTATCTGCGCATCCGAGAACCGATCAAGCGAACGCAAAGGAAGACGTTCCCGCGTATCACTATCGTATAGAAGAAGGCCGCCCTTCGTCGCGCACCAGATCGTATCGCGGATGTTAACAAGGATATTGATAAAGTTACTAGATGGGTGCACGCCTCCCTGCAGCGGATCGATGATATATTCGAATTCACGCCGGACCGGGTCGTAAATATTGACTCCACCTTCGTGAGTACCTATCCAAAGATGTCCGCGTGAGTCGAACTCCAGGTCAGTTATATACCTGTTGTTTAGAAAATTGCGATTTCCCTGTATAGAGTCGACATTGATGAAGCTGTCACGTTCGCGATCGTAGATACACAACCCCTGGGCTGTGCCAATCCACAACTTATTATCATTGCCTTCAATAATCGTATTGATCGTGTTGTGCGCGATGCTTGTGTTATCCCTCAGATCATTGACATAACGATAGGCATGCCGGCCGTCGTACCGGATGAGTGCGTCTTCCGTGCCTATCCACATGTATCCCCTGCTGTCTTTGAAAAAGCAACGAACGTGGGAGTTGGACAAAACATCAGGCGCAATGGGAACAAAAACCGGTGTTGGAGTTTGTGCAAAACTTTGTGTGCACGCAAACATGACAATGAAAAGGAGAACACTCAGCTTCGCCATGGTAAGGTCAGCAGACCTGAAAAGATGCCGACAAAGGCCGCGTTGATAATCGTTCCTGCTCCCGTTTTCCATCTATATCCGTGCGGACACGTTTTTACTGACAGCTACAAACCCACATTTGGCAAGGCCAATTAAGTGTGAGCAAAACAATTATACGAAATCCTTCGGAATGTTGTCAGGATTAGAGGCTTTTTTTTCGAATCTACAGAATACGACCACGCGCTCCGGAATACTACGAAAACAACTGTGAGTAGAATCTGGAAATGATCGAACATGATCTCAAATCATGTCGATCGCAGACGATCTAGCGTTATAAACGCATGTCAAAAAAGACACGCCGGTCTATATCCGTCGCGCAGCATTCCTTCACGGGATGCGCAACACAAATGCTAACCAGCGTGCCGTGATCCTTAAACAGAAGCCTTCTCTAACGCAAGCGCCTTAGGAAACAGGATATTATTCTCCAGATGAATATGAATATGGAGGTCCGCCTCGAACTCTTCGAGCATACTGAAGAGTAAGGAATAACTGGCGCAGGCTTCCTCGGGAAGCTGGAAGTTCTTGCTTAACTGACGGATCTCTTCAAGCAGCTTTCCTGCGTTTTCATGTTCGACCTCCATCATTGTAATCGGGTTTCGGATGGTACCAAAGGGAGTTT
Source organism: uncultured bacterium (assembly GCA_966673785.1). Classification (GTDB taxonomy): domain Bacteria; phylum Bacteroidota; class Bacteroidia; order Cytophagales; family Cyclobacteriaceae; genus Ohtaekwangia. Next base: position 5,140 of record CBKWFZ010000119.1, on the reverse strand, counting down.
TGACACGCGACGGCATCTGCCCGGCTACGACGAGCTCTTTAATAAAAGGAAACAGCACCTCTTCCTCCTTTACCAGATGATGTGTGAGTTCTTCATCAATCGCCTCTACGCATGCAGAGATTCTCGCAAGCTCCGGATGACCTGAACCATGCACCGTTGCCACTTTATACGCGAACTTTTTAAGCTCGGGAAGAGTCTTTTTTACATAAGAATGATGTGTGTTTACGATATAGTCAACGAGCGTATTAAGACTCCATTCGTTGGCGCGACCGGGATCGGCTTTAGCAGTATTGGCAACATCATCGAGATCCTTTTCGAGAGCAAGTATGTCGATGCCTTTTTCGCTGCACGCCTCTTCGATGGTTTTCTTTCCGCCACAGCAAAAGTCGATACCATATTTCTTAAACACCTCTGCTTTCCGAAGGTCCTTCGCTGCAATTTCTCCGACAGTCTTTCGTCGCTGTTCAGGTGAATTTTTTGTGATCTTAACCTTCCACCATACCGGGCCTTCCTCCAGGTACTCCCATAAAAAGGTTGAGCCTCGCTCATGGATCATCTGATAATAAAGCGGTTTGGGATCATGATCATTGTGAATCGTCAGCGCATCTCCTTCCGCCAATGCATCAAAACGATTAAATATTGTAGGATGTTTCTGGCGCGGATCAAGTACGGTTACGTCTAGTATGGTTTCCATTTGTGTTTTTTTTAACGTGTCGCATCAAAGTAACAGCAACATGAAGCTATGCCAGTATGATTTTGCTCATACTGGTGCGCTGTTATTTTGCATATCTATGCACAGTCCTATTTTAATCCACAAATGAAAATGAAGCCCATTATTTTTGCATGCGCCGGTTGCTCTCATGCAGGCCAGGCCGCCTATGCTGTGGCCCTTCAGGCTGACAGGAAAGGATTAGCTGAAATGTCATGTCTTGCAGGCATTGCTGCCGGCAAATCCAGGTTCCTGCGACAGATAATATCGCGGCCCACAATTGTCGTCGATGGCTGTCCGATCGCTTGTGCAAAAGGCGTTTTCGACAAGGAGAATATACCCGTGTCGCAATATATCGAGCTGCATCGAATGGGTGTTACCAAGAAGCAGCCATTGACGGAAACACAACTTGAACGCGCACTGACCGCTATTGAAAATCAGAACACGTTGGTGTCATAGAATCTTAATCCATGTCTTGTTCGATGTCACCCGAAGACGAAATCGTATCAACTTTCAGCATACCCGAGGAATCCGCCTCTACCTGCGGAGATACCTCTTCTCCGGAATATTGATCAACATACTCTTCTGTGTTCATGGAGTTTTCGTTTCTGTTTCCGTCGGAGCCATTTCCGCACGCGCCCAGCAACAGGACCATGCCCAACATCAATAAAGAAGTTTTCATAAATAGGAAGTTTTATTTCCATATAGACGGGTCGAAAGAACGTCATGCCTGCGGCGTGGTCCGGCTGGATATGATCTGCATCATACCTGGCGGCTGGGAATGCGTCTTACATTGGGTCATTAACCCAATCCTATGGAACTTAAGAGAGGCTTCATTCACTTCCTGATGAATCCACGTAAGTGGTGGATTCCGCTCACGATCATCTTTGTCGTGAGCTTTACCGGCGTTACGCTCATCGGATATGAAACGTATCACGAGGCGCCGCCGATACCCGACTTCGTAACCGAAGGAGGAAATGAAGTCTTTTCCTCAGAGGAAATCCTTAAAGGTCAGGCGGCGTTTCAACAACTGGCGTTGATGGATTATGGTAGCATGTTTGGCGACGGCGCTAACCGCGGACCCGATTTTACCGCGCAAGCCCTGCACCAGGTCGCATTGTTCATGAGTGATTACTATCAGCGAAACAATACAACTGACAGTATTGCCCGGCTCGGCATTGAGGAACAGGTGAAACGGGATCTTAAAAACAACAGGTTCGATGAGCGATCAAATCAGGTTGTTCTGACGGATGCCCAGGCATACGCCTGCAGGCAATTGACCGGATTCTACAGAGAATACTTCTATTCCGGACAGGAATCGCTGAAACCGTCCTACATAAAGGACAGCACGATGCTAAAACCCTTGTCCGCATTTTTCTTCTGGGGCGCATGGGTGTGCAGCGCGGAACGACCCGGAGAACGTTACAGCTACACGCACAACTGGCCGTATGATCCAGTGGCCGGAAACACGCCCGGTACTCCGATTGTTTACTGGACGATCATTGGTTCATTAGGCCTTATCATCGGGCTCGGCATAGTCCTGTATTATCACGGTCGCCTGGAAAAACTCAGTGACGATACATTCTTAACAAATTCAAGTCCGCTGCTCACCCAAACGAGCGTCGACGGGTATGAACCGACTCCGTCGCAACGAGCCACTTATAAGTTCTTCTATGCCGCGGCACTGGTTTTGCTGATTCAGGTTATCGCCGGCATCCTCACAGTTCATGACTTCGTTGGATTCACGACGTTCTTTGGCTATGACTTGCGCGGACTGCTACCCATCACAGTCAGCCGAGGATGGCACGTTCAACTCTCCTTGCTGTGGATCTCTGCATGCTGGATCGGCGCGTCACTGTTTGTGGTGCCATTTATTGTCAGGGAGCCGCCCTTTCTGAAAAAATATACAAACATCATATTCTGGATGACAGCATTGCTCGTAGCAGGGTCGATTGTCGGCATATACATTGGTCCGATGGGTATTACACAGTATTGGTACTGGCTGGGCAATCAGGGCTGGGAGTACGTCGAACCGGGTAAGGTCTGGCAGATCTTGTTGTTTTGCATCTTCATAATGTGGGCGGTTACGCTCTATAAGGCATTAAAGCCGGCACTATCACTCAGGCAGCCGTGGGCGCTTCCCAACTGGCTGGTGTACGCAACCTCCTGCATACTTCTTCTGCTTATTTCGGGTTTTATTGCAACACCATCGACCAATTTTGTTATCGCGGACTTCTGGCGCTGGTGTGTGATCCATATGTGGGCCGAGGCGTTTTTTGAGGTATTCACAACGGTACTGGTAGGCTATTTTATGGTGCTGATGGGCCTCGTAAGCCGGGAGTCGGCCATCCGCGTTATTTATCTTGCTACGTTATTGTTTCTCTGATCAGGTCTACTCGGCATTTCACACAACTTTTACTGGAATGCGAAGCCGGTAGCCACGATGGCCCTTGGATCGGTGTTTTCAACGCTTCAGGTAATACCACTTATTCTGCTCACACTGGAAGCATGGCGTTTCCAGCGTTTGCCCGAGGCCGCGCTTTCGTTAACCGGAAGGGGAAATGGAAACCGTAACCATACGTCGTTTGGGATGACTGATGTATTCCTGTTTCTCGTCGGCGTTAACTTCTGGAATTTCTTTGGTGCCGGTGTAATGGGCTTTATCATAAATCTTCCGCTTGCCAACTATTACGAACATGGGACATACCTGACCGTCAATCATGGTCACGCCGCGTTGATGGGTGTGTACGGCAAACTCTCGATCGCCGCTATTTTGTTCTGCTGCAAACTCCTGAGCAGCAGTGTCACATGGAAACCTGCCCTGGTTCGCATATCATTCTGTTCGGTCAATACCGGACTCATGCTGATGGTATTGCTGGACTTGTTTCCCGCCGGTATACTTCAGTTTGAAGCGGTTGTTGATCAGGGGCTTTGGTATTCACGATCAGCCGAATTTATTGACGGCGACACGTTTCAAACCCTGACGTGGCTCAGGATCATCGGCGGAGCAGTGTTTACGCTGGGAGGAGTAACGCCATTGGTTTACATTGTGTCACGCGCAGCAATGAATTTGAAGCCACACGTTCATCCGGTGGAAACTCAAAACGTCACGGAACGGGTACCCGCATAGTGACAGAACAACTGATCGAATTATTCAGGCTGCGGGCTTTTGGCTGTCCACGTCCTTCATGTGGCCCAGGCCTTGCCTACTTCCGATAAAGGCACACACCCACGGAATGGTCCGGGCACCGGGTTGTATTGCAGTACTTCCGAAGCGCCAACTTTACTTGTGAAGAAACCCAGAATGGTTAACTCCTTTACCTGGAGGATAAATGGCTTGTCTTCTCCGCCGCCAGCATTCCACCAACCTTTCGCCCCTGTGTCGGATGAATTTGACAACGCCTCATCATGCTGTGCCTTTACAAATTCAAGTTGTTTTTCGCGACCCAGATCGACAAATCCATCCCCATGCATCTTTCTTGCCTTCTCATTGAAGTCATTCAGTTCACGGATGAATTTCTCCTGCTGTTCCTTTGTATAAACAGACTTAAGGAGATCATCAATGAAGCCGGGAACGCCCACATCTTTTGCTCCGGGAGTAGAGGTTCTGGGCAAAATAATTTCTGAAAGTTCACCGATCACTTGTGCCTGATCTTCCGTAAAGAAGTCGGGTGTGTACGTCAGCTCGGGTGTTGCCTTGCATCCTTTCAAAACGCCGGCGATCAGCGGCGCAGAAATAGCAAACCCCAACGTGAGTCCTGCTTTTTTAATCGCTTCTCTCCTGTCCATGGTTCAGGTTATCAGATTAGTCGTCAGATGTTGAGTTTCTTCATTTCGCTTACCGCATAGTCAGCTGCCCTTGCGGTCAACGCCATATACGTGAGTGATGGATTCTGACACGCTGACGAAGTCATCGCGGATCCATCTGTTACAAAAACGTTTGGCACTTCGTGAAGTTGATTCCATTTATTCAGCACAGAGGTACGTGGATCACGCCCCATGCGCGCGGTACCCATTTCGTGGATCCCGAGCCCCATGTTATTCGGGCTATCGAATGTCTGCACGTTCTTGAATCCCGCAGCCTCGAGCATTTCAGCAGCGGACTCTTTGATATCCTTGCGCATTATCTTCTCATTCTCTTTCCATTCTGCGTCTATGGTAAGCGTGGGCAGCCCGAAAGCATCCTTCCGGTCGGTATTAAGCGTCACCTGATTTTCGTAGTATGGGAGACATTCACCGAAGCCCGTTATACCTAACCTCCATCCGCCTGGTTTGGTCAAGGCTTCCTTCAGTGCTTCGCCAAAAGCGAGCTCCTGAACGCCACGGGTCCAGTCGTCCCGACTGCCACTACCCTGGTAGCCGAAGCCACGGATATAATCTGTCCGCTTATCGTTACCCACGTTTCTAAACCGCGGAATATAAATGCCATTC